>JAUZLI010000012.1:0-11813 GCA_032884955.1 Candidatus Phytoplasma vignae | reverse complement strand
TCTTAACATTTAATTCCTTTCTCCAAAAATGTTTTGAGAAAAGAAAGGAAATTATTTTTTCATCTTAATAAAAAAAAGACTAACTTCATCGTTAGTCTTAAAACATTTTTATCAAGGAAAAAGTTGTCTAATGTTGAGGAACAGTTTATACTTTAGGCACGGTGAAGCGTAGGTGATCAAGTAATCATACCCTAAATCTTGATAATGATCTAAAAGCTTTTATTAAGCCTAAAATCCCTTCTTGATATAAATCAGCTTTAGTTAATAAGCGGTTGTTTTGTTTTAAATTTTTATATTTTCATCATTCATATTTCTTTCTTTTATCATTTAGTAAAAATAAAAAAATTTAATCAATAAATATTCTTCTGTATTATTTTTTTTCTTCTTTTTTTTATATTAAATATTTTGATATATTTTTCGACAATGTTTAATTATTTTGTTATTTTCTTTGATGTATTTTACAATTTGATTAAGTCGATTTGTATTTTTTATCATATTTTTTCATTAGTTTTATTTTTTTATTTTTCTTTTGTAATTTAAAAAATGTATTTGTTTGGGCATAAAAAAAAGACCCTCCTAGCGAAAAGAAGGATCTCAAAAATATCAATATCTTATTATTTTTTATTAGGTTTCAAAAAATATTCATTATATTCATAACAAGAATTAATAATTTTAATAAATGATTCTTTTAAATTATTAATATGTTGTTCTATTTGTTCAGATTTAAGATTATTGATCTGATGAAGTAATTTTATAAATTGTTTGCTTTTATTTTTGATTTGATCATATAAAGGGTCAATTTTGTCATCTTTTTTAGCATGATTAATATTAAATTCCAAATGATAACAACCAATATTAAGCATAATATCATAACCAGTATTAAGATTTTTTATTTGACAAATAAAAAAATTATTATATGATTTAGCTTTATTATTTAATGTTTGAATATTTCTTTTGTGACCATTTTTATCTTTAATCCACTTATTAATTTGTTCTAAAATTTGTCTAAATGTATTTATTTGAAAACCATTAACTAATAAAACAATCGAAGCATAAAGAAAACGATGATGAATTCTATTTAAAATCTGTTTATATACAAATTCTAAATCTGAAATATTATAATAATTCTTAGTTTCGATAATATATTCAAATCCTTCATTTGTATGAACTAAAACATCTACTTTGCCATGACCTTTCATAGTTTCAGTATCAGCGCTTATATTTTGCAAAGAAGATGTAATATGAGAAGCAATATAAGCATTTATAAAATTTTCAGAAAATGCTGTTTTATGAAAAGATTTTAATAATTCCAAATTACTTTCAAAATTCGTCATTGCTTCGTCTAAGCACTTTATTATTTTAAAATATGTTTCTTTTTTCACAATATTTTTATTTAAAATAAAATGTTTATATTCGAATTTTTATTTCTTAAAAAAATTACGTAAAATAGACGGTTTGATTTCACATTCTGAATATAATTTGTGTGCATTATAGGTATTTCGCCAAGGTTCTTCCTTATGGGTTTTTTCGCTAAGTTGAGCAGCGCTTAAACGACCTAAATCATGAAACACCTGTTCTAAAATTTCTTTTTGTTCTTTGGTTAGGGCTATATTAGTCATTCTAGAGCTAAAATCAAAATATCTAAAAGAGGGTTGAATTTCTTGTAGTAAAGTTTCAGCATAGACAGCCGAAATAACAGGACCGTAGGGCCATGCTTCAATTGGTTCTTCAAATAAAACTTGATTATATTTAGCTAAATAATAACCTTGAGCGTAATAAAGCAATTTTTGAATTTTGGTTTTATTGATAGTTGGATCTTTTTTTAAAAAAAACTGAGCAACATTGAAAACATTAATATTATTATTTTTATTTCCCATGAAAAACTCCTTTTTATTTTTTTAATATGCCTCAATTGTAACATAATTTTTTTAAAATTTCCAATTGTTGATTCAGATGATTATATTTAATTTTGGATTTTTTGAGGTTATTTTTTCGCTTTTAAACTCTTTTCTGCTTCATTTTTTCTTTTTTTAGTTATTTTGTTGTTTAAATTAAAAAAGAGTTAAGAGAGAATATTGATAAATTATTTTTAGATTCAAATTTTTTGAAAAAGATGCGGAACAATCAAAATATTAAATTGACATTAATATCTGTTTAAGTTTTATAAACTTGCTCAAATTATTAATTGTTTTTGTTGAATAAAAAAAGACGCTTAAAGGGTGTTTTTTTTAACATGAAAAAATATTTTTACTTGATAATGATTATATTCTTTTTCTATCTGTATTTTTAACTTCCTTTTTCTGCATTGTATCTTTTTTATATTAATCATTATTTCTGTCATAGTGTTAATATATTCTTTCCAAACAGTTTATACCATTCTTTGATTTTTAATTTGTAATTAAAATCATGATTATTCGGTCTTTAATGATTTTGAAAAAACTTGGAAAACAAATTATGATCCTATACTAAGGTATATTTTTAAATCAAAAAGGCTCTTAAAACAAGAGCCTTTAAAATGATTCAAATAATTTTTAATTAAATAATATTTTAAAAATAAAAATTAGCATTCATAAATCGTAACAAACAGAAATTCAATTTATTAATAAAAACAAAAAAATTATTTTTATGAAATTGACGTTATATATTCGGCATATCCTAGCGTTTTTGTTTCTTAGCAGATGATTGTCGATCAATTAATGTATCATATTCAGCAGTATATTCGGTTTTCTTATTAGTTTTAAATAAAGATTTATTTATTTTTTGCGTTATATGATTTAAATTAATTTTTATATTTTTTTTATCAAAAAAATTAATTCCTTCATATAAATCATCTATAGCTTTATCCACAAGTTCAGCATCTTTTTTTAATTGATGTTTATAGTTATTTTGCATAGCCATAACTGAAAAATTATCAAATATTAACAGCGATAATCCTAAACCAATAAATAAAATAATTTTCAATAAATATAATTGTTTTTTTAATTGAACCATATAATTTTAATCACTCCTTTTGATTTTTTATATATGTTTTAAGTTAAGAAAATGAGTTTTAATTGAAAAAATGATATTTTTATGGATAATATTATTCTATATATTAGATTTATATGCATTAAAATAAGGTTTTTTTTAACTTTTATTAAAAGATTGTAAGAATTGGGATTATTTTAATATTTGTTTTTATTATATATTTGCAGCGAAATAAAATTATAATCAACAAAATTTTAGTTAACAAATATTTTTTGTTTGATTTAAAATTTGTGCATCATTGGCACTATAAAAATCATAACAAGCTAAATATATTTGATATTTTCTCTCTCTCTTTCTGAATCAATATATTCAATAAACCATTGATTAGTTTCTTCATTGAATATTTGGCTTTTTTTCTTTACTTCCTGATAAAGCGGTTGTGCACCACTAAAAAGGAACTGTTCAGAAACGAAATATTTGTTCTAAAAACTAGAATCAAATTATTTACTAACTGCAATTATAGTAACATAAAAAATAAAATTATTTAATTTTTTTTTAAAATTTTTTTTAACAAAGAAAAAGAAAAAAAGAAAAAGAACCAAAAAGAAAAAAAGAAAAAGAAAAGAAAAGAAAAGAAAAGAAAAGATTATATATATAGAATAATCTATTATTATTTATTATTTCCCCTATAAATCTTAGTTTAAAAATCTAAGATTAAAAAAATAAATAATTTATAGATTAGAAACTAAAAGAAATTAAAAAAGCTCAGATTTCTAAGATTCTAAGATTGATAGGGGGGAATCTAATTAAATATATATTCTTTACCTAAATTTAGGTTTTATTTTTAATTATTTGAAACATCAAAATATTCTTTTTCAATAGTTGTAAATGATAAAAAAATTGTTTTATCCCCACGCATTTTTTGAAAATAAAAACCTACCAAAAAAGGTTCTCAACTTTGATTGAGAACAGTATCACATGGTTTAAACTTGTTGGTTAAATATTAAACGCTAACGGATTGAAATGTTTTTAATTCTACAGGAGTGAAATAGTTTAAATATTTTAATCTTCTGTTTTGATTATATTGTTTAATAAAAGTATGAATCAGTTGATTTAAATATACTTTGGTTAAAGCTTTCTTTTTTTCGAAGTAAAAAGTTTCACTTTTTAAATTAGCGAAGAAAGCTTCGAGACAAGCGTTTTGAGCGGGTTGCCCTTTTTCCGAAAAACTCTGAATAAATTTTTTCGCTTGTAAAGTTTTTTTGACAAAGTTGAGAAGTATATTGTGGTCCTTGATCACTATGAAATAAACAATTTTCCGTTAACGGAGCCAGTTTTTGGACAGGGATTAAGATGGTTTTCGTGTCTATTTGGTCACTAATATGATAAGAAATAATTTCCCGATTATATAAATCCATAATGACCGCTAAATAAAGTTTTTGTCGCTTTCCGTACATAAAAGTCGTAAAATCAGCACATAATTTTCGCCACGGTTGATTCGCTTGAAATTGGTTTTTTAATAAATTTAATCCGGACAGAGGAACATAAGTATGTTTTCTTCGTTTTAAATAACGATTTTTCAGGGTTTGACATAATAACCCAAATTGTTTCATCTTTTTATAAACAGTTTTTCGATTTACTTTTATTTGGCGGTATAAAAGCTCAATATAAACTCGACGATGACCCCAAATAAAGAAACGTTGTCCTCTTTGATTATAGTACTGATGCTGCACACAAATCTTTTTAATCGCTTGATCTAAGGGTGTTTCTGTTGTAACAGTAGTTGCTTGTTTTACCCATCGATAATAAGTATTTTTAGAAATGCGTAACCATTGCGTAATCTTATTTAAAGAAAGTACAGGACGATAGGTCCGAATTAAATGGAGATAAAACTGTTTTTTAGCCGCCCGATGCGGAAATTTAACTCTTTTTTTAATTTCTTGGACAAATTTAGTTTTTAATTGTTCATCTGCTGGTTTTAATTGTATATGACGATCTTTTTTTAGGCGTAAACGTTCCCATTGTTGCATACGAAACCATTTTGCCCAACAATAAATTTGAGCATGATGTCTAATTTGAAATTTAGCTTGAATAGCCCGAAAATTCATCCCTCCTTGGTAAGCCATAATTACTTTTAATTTGGTTTCTAATGAATAAGTTTTATTTTTACGACCTCGCCCAGCCACTCTTGTCTCTCACTCTCTCTTTTGATCTCTGCAAACAAACCATTTTTAATTATAAATGATACAAAGAGAAAAAAGGATTTTTTTATTGTTTTTCGTTAATTTCTTTTTCCATATTCATTTTTTCCGTGTAAAGCGTTAGATAATTTTTGACTGGATTAAAGTGTAAGTAATAGTTTTGGGTGTAATAACGATCATCAAAGAAAGTTTTATCTAAATCCCTAAAGGGAATGGGGATTTCACATAAATAGAAATCTTGATCCCTATCGAGCACATATTTAGGGCCATTGTAAAGTAAATTTATTGTATTAGCATGTTTATATATCATTATGCCTTCATCTGATATATTTTCTTTCGTCAACAAAGAAGCGTTTTTATCGGTCTCCAGAGTAGGTGGTATTTTATAAAAGGCTTCGTTTTTGGTTAATATCCACTTGTTATCAATTCCTCTTTGATCCCACTCATGATACCACTCACTAAAGGGCTTTTTTTGGACAAAGCTATTTAACTCTTGCGGTACTTTGTCGGGATATTGACAGTTTTTTAAGCCATTGAAACCATAAAAAGTATATGTTGCCTCAATTAAATGTCTTCCTTCCCCCACATTAGCTAACATCCATTTACCTTCGCTGTTGCGATAAGGTTGGGGGAAAGAATCTTTATTTAAGGGTATTTCTCTAAAACTACCGTAAGGACTAAAATATTCTTTTTGGATTTCGACTTTTGACGCGGGAATAGAGTAATGATGAGTTGATTCCATTTGGTTGTGATTCTGCCCAGGTTTCTTAACTATTTTCATTAACCTCAGCCAATGAAACCAAAGTAATAAAATTAATAAAGCTAATATCAATAGTATCATTATTTTTTGTTTCTTTTGACTCAATTGTATTCACAATCTCCTTTTTTCAAAAACTTTCATGTCTTATTTTAACATAAAACAGTGCGGCTTAACGTTTTTGATTTACTATTTTTTCATCTGTTCATCTATTAAGTTTTCAATCCAATCATTAGGCATCCAAAGAGTCATGGGATTACTGTATAGTGTATCACTTATTCTATCTCTTTCCTTTTGTTTCCATTGATTTGTTTTTTCATCTAATTCTTGTTGTTTTTTAATTAATTCTGTTTTTTTTATTTTTTCTTTCCGAATGGCGTTTTCCAACTTTTCTTTAGTTTCTTTATGTTTGTCTTTCTCTTCTGCCAATTGTTGTTTTACTAATTCAATTTGATGTTTTAATTCTTGGTTTTCCCCACCTAAAGCGGTATTAGCTGCTTCTAATCCTGCAATTTTACCTTCTAGTTGTTGAATCTGTTCACTTTGTTTGAGGTATAAAGATAATAGTTCTTTATTTTTTTCTTGTAAAGTTTTAATTTCTGTTACTTGTTCTTCAATTGTCTTTTCTAATTGTTGTATTTCTTGATCTTTTTGTTGAATAATTTCTTCTAGTTCTTTTTTATGTTTAGTTAAATCAGCACATTTTTGTTTCTTTTGTTTTAAATCTGTTGTTTTCATCTCTAATAATTTAATTAAAGTTTGATCGGTATTTTGATTATTTTTCAGATTAGTTTCAAGTTGATCTATTTCTTCTTGTAAGCGTTTATTTTCTGCTTCGGCTTGTTTTAAATCGATAATGACTTGATTTAATTTGAAATCATATTCTACTTTTAAAGCTTGTTTTTCTACTTCTGATTGTTTTAATTTCGCTTCCGTTTTTTCTTTTTCCAATTCCATTAATTTGGTTTTTTGTTTTAACGCTTGAACTTGTCTATTTTTCTCATCAATAATGTCTTGTAATTTTGGATCGGGGTTTTGTTGCTGAATTAAATTATTGATTTCTTGATTCGTTTGTTCAATTAATTTATTTTGTTTTGTTATTTCAGCGTTAATCTCTTTTAATTGTTGTTTTTTCTCTTGATAATCATGATAATCTGCTAAATCACCTGGTGGTGGAGTTGGACTAAGAGGAACACTACTGTCGTCTTCTTCTATTGTATATATATCTGAAGTTTTATATTTATTATACTCCTTCCCTATTATTCTGTTACATTGATCTGTATCTATTCCATATATATTCGACCCTTTTATAAATTCGCCTGTTTGTGGATTTATTAATTTTAGAAAATTTCCAGTTCTATATAGTTTAAACCCATACACGATTTTGTTATTAATGTTAATAGGAACGCTTTTGAATGTAACTTGGTACAAATATGATTGTTCTTCGTTTTGCTTCGCATCGACATCAGATTTAAAATCAGGTCGTATGCGTATCTTAAAAGGTTTCACAGAATAACATTCGTTAGACTTGGAATAACTAAATGATTCTGTGGCCTTTTCCCATTCATCCCATTTGATTAAAGCATTAACTATTTGTTCTAAATTGGTTTTTTGGTTTTCTAATTCTACTCGTTTCGTATTGATCTCCGCTAATTGTTTTTGTTTAGCGAGTAATTGTTGACGCAACACTTCTCCTTGTTGTTTATTTTCTGCTTGTTGACGTGTTAAGGCTTCTATTTCTTGTTCCATTTGCGGAATTAATTCATTTTGATAATAAGCTAACTCTTTGTTGATTTGCGTTAGGGTTTCTTGGTGTTTAGCTCTTAAAGATTCTATTTCTTGTTGATATTTTTTAATTTGGGCTTCATTTAAATCTCTTTCAGCTTTGATTTGGTTAATTTGTTCTGCTTGGACTTGTAATTTCACTTCAAAATTCATTTTTATTTTTTCTATTTGTTCATTTAAAAGTTTAATTTCTTCCTCGAGTTTTCTTTTTTCTGCCTGCGACAGATTTTTCGTTGTTTCTAATTCTTTTTCTTTGGTCAAAATTAATTGATTTTTCGTTTCTATTTCTTTTTGTAATGTCTGTAATTCATTTTCTTTTGCTTTCATTTGTGTTTCTAAGACGGTTAATTTGGTTTGATTTTCTTCTTGTATTTGTTGTTTCGTCGTTAATTCAGCTTTAATTAATTTTAATTGGTTTTTGAGATCGTCAGTTAATTTTTCTAATTCGGTTTTTTGTTCCACCGTAGCTGTTTGTAATTCCGTTTCTTTTTGTTTTAATAAATTAATTAAATTATCATATTTCCCATTTAAATTATTAATTTCTAATTGTTGCGCTTGTAAATTAATATTAAGTGTTCTTTTTTCATCTTCTAATTGTTTATTTTTCGCTTTTTCCTTTTCTAAAAGGCGTTCGAATTCCGCTTGGGAGTGAGGAGCTAAAGTTTCTTTCGTTCTTTGTTTATAAAGCGGTTGGGTGAAAGTTGTAGCTTTAGTATCCTCTTGATTTACTTTTTTGTGGACTGGAGATTCACCACCTTTTCTTTGGTTTGGTTTTGATTTTCAGGAACAGAGGTTTGATTTTCTGTTTGGTTCGTATCTTGTATTACTTCTGTTTGAGGATCCATTAGTGTGGGACCTGGAAGCAGTTTCGGCGGTAATAAGTTAATCACCAAATAACCTAAGGTCATTGCACAGCCTACCAGAGATACAAGAGGACCAATCACAGGAATAAACCAAGCAGCCAACGACACTAATCCTAGGAAGATGATCGAGACGATAAATCCTAAAACAGCCGCTAATGGCTTCTTCACTCCTAATTCTTGAAATTTCTCTTGTGTTTTGGTAAAGAGCTGACGTAAAAAAGAAACACAATAACGCCCTCCTTTAGCGATACTTTGCCCCATATCAGCTAGTACTTGGGGAAAGAAACGATAAACCGCGAAATATAATAAACTTAAAATGAGTAACAACGGTAACAGATAAAGGAAGGTTTTGAGAGAAAGCTTTCCTATTTTCTGTAAAAGATTTTCTTGGGGTTGAACTGCCGTATAAATAATTTGGTTTTTTTTCGATATTTTTTTCTTTCGGGCAGGAACCACAATAATATTTGATTTTTTTTGATTTTTCGCCATGATTTTTATTCCTTTCAATTTTTTTTATTATTTTTGTTCATTTTCATTCATCTTCATGGGCTCCGTGTAAAGCGTTAGATAATTTTTGACTGGATTAAAGTGTAAGTAATAGTTTTGGGTATAATAACGATCATCAAAGAAAGTTTTATCTAAATCCCTAAAGGGAATGGGGATTTCACATAAATAGAAATCTTGATCTCTATCGAGTACATATTTAGGGCCATTGTAAAGTAAATTTATTGTATTAGCATGTTTATATATCATTATGCCTTCATCTGATATATTTTCTTTCGTCAACAAAGAAGCGTTTTTATCGGTCTCCAGAGTAGGTGGTATTTTATAAAAGGCTTCGTTTTTGGTTGGTATCCAATTGTTATCAATCCCTCTTTGATCCCACTCATGATACCATTCACTAAAGGGCTTGTTTTGGACAAAGCTATTTAACTCTTTTGGTACTTTATCAGGATATTGACAGTTTGTTAAACCATTGAAACGCTCAAAAGTATAGGTTCTTTCTACTTTGGTGCGATCACGATACGCTATATCAGTGACGAAACCTGCTTTCCAAGCGCGGTATTGTGCTTCGCAGGCTTGCCGCTGCTTTTGAATCTCTGTGGTTGATCTTTTGATTTCTAACATTTGATCTAACGCTTCGTCTAAATCCGAAGGTAACATGACTTCGTGATCATCATGTTCAAAGGCTAAGCGATCGTAAATTAAAAACGCCCGATTAAGTAATTTCACCCAATCACGGTTGGACAATTCTTTGTCCGCGGGTACTCTTTGAACTAACGTTTCTAAATGATTTAAGGTATGAAAACTAATTCGATAATGATTATTTAAAATTAAAAACTTTAAAAAACCAGGGATTTCCTCTTTTTTAAAAGAATCAATCTTAATTTCTTGTTGAAAACGACTTCTTAAAGCGCTATCAATTTGATCTAAATGATTCGTCGCGCCCATTAAGATAATTTTATGATCGCTTCTTTTAAACCCATCTAATTTGGTTAACAGATTATTGATAATATTATTGGCTGTTTGGTTGGTATTTTTATTTTCCCGATTCGCTAAGCCACTAATTTCATCAATAAAAATAATGGTTTTTTCATAAGCTTCCGCTTCCGCCCAAATTTTTTCCAATTCTTCATTCCCTTCGCCCACATAAGTTTTATCCAAACGGGACGGCTCAAATTCAATATAATGAACCCCTGTTTCTCCACATAAAGCTTCGATTAAATGACTTTTTCCCGTGCCTGGAGGACCATATAATAAGACACCTGTTGGTTTCACATTTTGATAACCTAACACATGTTTCGGAGCGTTAAAATAATGAATTAAATCCGCGAATTGTTCTTTTTCTTCCGTCATACCATAAACACTGGCGAAATTTTTTTTCTTTTTCTTTGTCGGTAAAGCTTGATTCTGTTGAATCGCTTGAATCATTTCCTGTAAAGTTTTAATGCGTTTTTCAAAAATAAATAATTGACTTTCTAAGAACAGACGATAATTCGTTAATTTATGGCGTTCGGCTTCATCTTTTTGGTCAGCGAATAATTTTTGAATAGTGCGTTGATTGACTTCATTATAACGAATCGCTTCTTCTAAATCTTTGATTTCTTCCGTTAATTCTGGTAATTTGTTGCCTGCAGGAACCAAGAAAGGCAGCGGTTCATTCACTTCTTTTGTGAGCGGTGTCAATTGAATTTTTTTTCTTTCTTCCACTAACAGAGCTGTTTGTTGTTCCAAGGTTGTCTTTTGGGTGCTTAATTGTTGTTCGATTTCTTTTTTCGCTTGTTTTTGTTTTTCTAATTGCTGTTGTTCTTCTGGAGAGAAAGACTGGTATGGGGTTAGTTCTTGGAGAGCCTCTTTTTTAGCTTGAATCGTTTCTTGTAATTGATTTTTCGCTGCTGCTTCCAGTTCGGCTTGAGCTAACTTTTTTTCTAAAGTAGCGATTTCCGTTTCTAAAGCTGTGATTTGTTGTGCCCGTTGGGTGTCTTTTTGTAAATCGTTGTCAATTTGGGTGATTTCTTCTTGGAGTTTTTTAATTTGTGCGTCCCAACCTTTCATTAACCCCAAATTGGTATCAATTTGTCGCGCTAAGTTTTCATCTTGGACTTTTCTTTGGTTGTTCAGAGCGATTTGTTGTTGATTTTTGGTTTCTAAAACTTGTAAATGTTTTTTGATTTGGGTTAATTCTTGTTGGGTGGTCGCATCAAGTTGGGATTGTTTTTCGGTCACTTTCGTTGGTGACTGGGTGATTGGTTGGAAACTAACCCCATAACTAAGGACTCCCAAGGTCACTAAACCGAGTAACCCCAGTAAGCAGTAATAAATTTTGGCTAACAAAGTCACGCGAGCTTTTTCTCCTTTCTTTGATTAAGCCACATCATAATATAAAGTCCGATGTTGACCTGTGTTTTTTTCATATAAATCAATCTTTCTTAAAGAACGAATGTGATTGGTCGACCATAAATAACCCTCTGTTTGATAATTATAAAAAGGGAATTTTAATTCAAAATCATAATTAAAGATGCAAAAAGGTTCCTCAATCTTTTGATTAATGGGGTAAACCCTACTACTTTGTTTTTCGCGATTTTTTTAATGATAATTTTTTTATGATCCATAACATTATTGCCATGGTTCTAATTGGGCCATGATGGCTTCTTTTTCTACTTGGAAACAAGCTTTGATGGTTTCATCGGTTGCTTGTTGACTTTCTTGGTTTAAAGCGGCTAATCTTTTTCTTAATTG
>JAUZLI010000011.1:0-12534 GCA_032884955.1 Candidatus Phytoplasma vignae | reverse complement strand
AATATCAAATATCGAGTATCATTATCATTATCGATATAAAATATCAAATATCACTCTCCAGTTAAGTCATATAAACTGAGGGATATTGAGGGAACCAAACTGTTATAAAACTGTTATAAAACTGTTAGTAAAGTGTTATAAAACTGTTAGTAAAGTGTTATAAAACTGTTAGTAACAAAATTATTTATTTTTAGATATATATTTATACATGGGATGTAGTTTTTTCACCCGAAAACCTTGTTTATCCTTGGTAAGGAAGTATTTCAAATGGGTTAAATCTTCTTGACAATAATACAAAATATTCAATCTTGCTTGATAATTGGTTTTGAAAGGATGATTAAATTTATCTCGTTTTTGTGGGTCTAAGGGGTAAAGTTGTAAAGTTTCTAATTGATGGATATTAATTTTACCAATTAACTCTTTGAGATTATTTTTCACTTCATCTTTATAATTAATTTGAAAGATAAAGAAATGAGTTTTCAAAGTGTTTTTTGGTGTTTTCAGAACAGTTACAGGTGAAAGTAATGGTTCAGTATTACTCGTAGTCTTCTGTTCCTTAATTAAGTCGATTTTGTAATTTTTAATTGTTTCTAAAATGGTTTCATCAACGAAAAGCGTTTGGTTTTTCGGACGATAATTGGCTTCTTGGTACCCATTTTTCTTTTTTGAATGCTGAATAATAGTTAAATTAATCAGTTCGGTTTTTAAAGTTTGTAAAAAGTGTTTTATTTGGGGTAAATCAGTCGGGGTTTGGGGGTGTTTCCTCCCATAAGTGATAATATTTTGGTTATGAATCATTTCTCTTCTCCTTTATTTTTTTTCATCTTCTATTGTTATTTTATCTTTGTTTTCTTTGCCGAAAAAATGAAAAGCCAAATCAACTATTAATCGTTTTTGGGCTTGTTCATAAGAGACATAAGGATCTAAAAAACATTTTTGGTAAGCTAAATAACCATATTGGCGTAATAAATCATCAGCATCTTTGCAGGTATCTGAGTATGGTGGTAAAAACCTGCGGATTTCATAAGGAATTTGGTGTGCTTTTAATTGGGCGCCTAACGCTTCGCTACGCTTTCGCCCTGTTTCGTCGTTGTCTAAAGCGATTATCGCTTTAATTTGTTCCTTTTTCAGAATGGCGATTTGAGCTTGGGATAGTAGTTGGGCGACACAAATTAAACCCACCACGTTTTTAATCCCGTGTTGCCAACAACTGATCACGTCAAAAAACCCTTCATGGATAATGATGGTTTTGGTTTGGCGGATAAAAGGTAAGGCTTCAAAAAAACGATAACTAAAATAAAAAGTTGGTGTTTGGGAAAAATTAGTTAAAGCTTGATATTTAGGGCGAAAATAGTTACTCACTTGAAAATGATTTTGATAAAAATGGAAAGTTTTCCCATATCCATTTTCAATCGGAATAATGATAGAGCCGTAGAAGGTATCGTGATAATATTTTTTACCTTCCTTATTCGTTCTTTCTTTTAAAAAGCCATATTTTACTAATTTAATCAGATTAAAATTTTGTTTTTGTGCGTAATTGACAAACCGAAAGGAAAAGGGTTTATCGGTAGTAGGGGCGTAACCAAGGTTAAATTCTTTGATGGTACTTAATTTTAATCCCCTTTTTTTGTTTAAATATACTAACCCTAAATTATCATTGTTTATTAATAAATAATGATAATAATCGCGAATTTGGTTAAATAAGGGTGATATTTCTCGAAATAATTGAATTTTCAAAATCTTAATTTTAGTTTCATCCAGCGGTTCGGTTTTGACGGTTTGATACTTAAATGGACAAATATGAGTGGTTGGTTTTCCTAATAGCGTCTGTTCTTGTTGGATTAAGTTTTTAAATTCTTTAGTCTGCATAAAATGATAAATTCTTTTTAAAGCAACCGAGAAGTTTTTAAGACCACGGATCGCCATATAAACAGCGATAATATCATAATCTTTACCACATTTCCAACAATGAAGGTGGTTGTTTTCGTTAATATGACCACAAGTGGGATTATGACCTTGATGAATGGGACAAGGAAAACGATAGTGACGTGAAAAATGAGGCGGTAAAATCTTTAATTTTTTTAATAATATCATCATGGGAAAATGCGTTTTAATATCCTTAATTTTGGTTTGGTCAACCATCATTTACTCCTTTTTTTCGGAATGAGGGGAGCCTTTTTTTCTCCCGCGGTCATCCCAATTTTCGATTTCCAATTTAATTATGGGCTAAAAAAAAATATGGATAGATTGCTGCGTTTTGCGCCCTATCCAAGTATGCTTCTTTTACAATCTCAAGATAAGCACGTTGAAACGCTTTTATTCTTATATGAACGAATTATCTGCGTTTATTTTCGTCCAAATACGATTAAAATAATTGACAATAATTATATTTGATGTTGGCTATAATATTTAAAGATTTTTTCATCACTAATTAGTTTCCGACTAAAAAGTTTTTCTGCGGGAAAAGTACTAAACCAAGGTTCTTCGTTGTGAATTTTAGCAATTAAGTCCCAAGTGTCCCGATGACCATATTTCGCTACTACATAATCAATCACTTGGGTTTGTTTTTGATTTAACAAGGTTTTTTGAGGATGAGGTAAATGCGTAATCATTTGATCACGATATTTTTTTAAAACTTTATATAATTCAGGAAAAAGAGGGCCAAAAATCGCCAAGCTTGGACGGGATTAGCGAATAATTTTTCCTGATAATCAACTAAATACTTCGCGTAACCATAATAAATTAGTTTATTTAACTTTAAATTAGAAGCTTGCACCTGTTTCGCTTTCACCATATAATTAGCGACATCGAAAATATTAAGCACAGAATTTTTTTTTGATCTGCTTCATTTGTCTTTCTCCTTTATTATTTAATATCTGTTATTTGATAAGGTAAAACGTAACCGATTTCTTGAAAGGTTTGGGTTTCTTGGTTAAAATGATAAAGTAAGGTTTTACGGATACCACTTCGATTTTTTTTGATATTGACTTCGATGATTTTTTGATTTTCCGTCTCCTCTTGGGCACGATAATATAATTGATTGAAAGCATCGTTATAAATATCGAAGGGTTTGTCTTGTTCTTTCGTTAATTTCGCTTGAAATTCAGACATCATCAAGACAATGTCTGAGTTGGTTTCGATCCCGCCACTTCCCTTTAAAGCGGTGATTTCAGGAGATTTACCCCGAGCCTGCAGATAGGTATCACGGGAAAATTGAGATAAAATGATAATCACAATGTTTAATTCCACTGCTAAATTTTTTAATTTCGTCATAATTTCGTCAATCGCCAAACGGTCGTTCTCCAAATGAGTAAGATTTTTAATAATTTGGAGATGATCGAGAACCACAATATTTACTTTTTCTTCTAAATGGAGCCGATAGACTAAATCAACTATATAATCGAACCGTTTACTCGGGGCATAACTAAAAGTTAACGGGAGTTGTTGGAAAAATTGGGTAGCGGTGGTCATCTTTTCGGCGTACTCGAGGGGAGTTAGTTGGTGAAAATCTTTGGTTAACATCACCCCTAAAGGAATTTGGGTTATTTGAGCTAACAACCTTGTTAAATTTTCCGTTAACGTCATTTCTAAAGAAAAGACCAACATTTGAGGATAAATTTGACTTTCTTGGTATTTGGTTTTAGCGATATCGAGCAGTAAATTATAGACAAAAGAGGTTTTGCCTAAACCTGTATAGCCTCCAATCGTAATAACTTGTCCTTTTTTGAATCCGTTGGTGGCTTGATTTAACCCTCGAAACACAGCTGATAAACGATAAGACGACTCTTGTATTGTTTGTTGGGCGGAGGCGTCGGTTCCCAAAATTTCTGGACAACGGGTCGTCATTTGGTCGATAGTATACAAAGTGTTATCCTGGTCATCAGGCAAAAGATACGTAAATTCTTTTAATTTAGTAAAAATTTTTTGGTAATACAAATGCTTGTGATAGGGATCAGGGGCGAAAGAAGGTTGGATCATCTTCATTAATTGTTGGAATAACCCCTCTTGAGCGTAGGTATATTTTAAATGGGTTAAAAAAAACAAATTAGAAGTAGAGGGTGTATTTAAAAAAGCCAACGTATCACTCGTAAAATCATCTTGGGGGAAATGGGTTTGGCAGTAAGTTAAAACGGTGGCGATAATACTTTCTCTATTTTTGCGTTCTCGAAAAGGAGACGACTCGTGATATAAATAGGTCACCGCGTTAAAAATTTTTTGATGCCAAGGATCCAAATATTGAGGATTAATAATGGCCAAATAAAACTTTAATTTTTCGCTTTGGCCTTCGACCCAATAAGTAATCAATTGATTCAAGGCTTGTTTTTCAGGTGTTAACAATTGCATTTGAGATAACTCCTTTTTGGTTTTTTAATTAAATTAAAATCTGTAAAAACACTAAATTTTTGTGTTAAAAGGGTATGTAAAAATAAATCCGCTGGGGGAGCGAATAAATTAATGACCTGGTTAATCCCCCACACTTGGCCTTGATGAATTTTATGATTTAATCGCTGAGCTTCAAGCGCGTGATTGGTTAATAAATAATACTCAAAGCGTGCATCTAATTTTTTGAGTTGTTGGCCTTCACTCAAGGCTTGTTTATAACGTTCGCGTAAACAGGTTTTAAAACTGAAACCAATAATTTTTTGGGTTTGGGTAAATAAAACCAAATCATATTGAATGTCAGGAATGAAAAAAAGAGTAACTTGGGGATATAAGGGTTTAATCCCTTGGTGCTCAAAGTATGTTAAAATCATTAATTCATTAATTTTTCCTCTTAAAGCCCGTTGACTTTGAGCCGAGGTTGGGTAAGTCTGAAAATAGTGATTCAAACGGGCATGTTGACGCCGCATATACAAAATATGGATAGATTATTTGCGTTTCGAGCGTCGCTCTATTACAAATAGCCCCCATCCAAACCGTACGAGCAAGTTTCCAAGCATACGGCTTTCCCATTTCTAGTCTCTTTCGAGAACCTTTTATGTATTACTACCTAATTGGCTGTTATTCAGAGGTTTTATTTATTTATTCTGTTGAAATTGTTTCGTTGTTGATTGGTTTTGAATTGATGACATCTTTTGCAGAGTGCCATTGTTTCTTTATTCAAAATACTCTGCCAGTTACGGTTTCGTACTGTTTTAGTATGATGGATCTCCAACCTACAGTTTTTTGTTTGGCACAATTCACATTGTTCCGCTTTTAGGAGGTCAGTGAGGTGAGTACGACCGAGATAGATGTTTGGATTGGGGATTATATCAGGGTTTATCCCTTTATAATTTCTCATCCTTTTTATTTTCTCCCAGTTGAACCTTGACCAAATTTCATATTTGGGTTTGTTCTTGATGGTGTATTTTACTCCCCAAGAATTCCCAATGTTCAATTTCTTCCGAACTCTCGCAAGCGAGGTTTTTTCTTTACCCGCTAGGGTCTTTAAACATGAGTATTCCGCGATATATGCTAGTTTCATTAGTTGGTTTAGATTTTCTCCATAGGCGAAATAGCGAACTATCCCCTCTACCACGCGTTTAAGGGTACGGATTATTTCTAATCTGTCTCTGTAAACGGTTTGCGTATCTTGAATAATTTTCCCTTTTTTCGTCCATTTATGACATCTGTTGTTAATTTCCTCTTTAGGGATAAGTATTCTCACTTTTCCGTTAAGAGATTTTTTGGTAGTTTTTTTCTTGATGTTTGCTGTTGTTGGATTCACTTTAATTATATAGGAGAGGAATTTTGTGCCTTTGGTTGCGGTAACAATTTTAGACTTATCATAAGCTATTTCTAGTTTTAAGTCTTTGAGCCAGTTAATTACTTTATCTTTCATTTTCTCGGCTTGTTCTCTTGTTCCCGTACAACCAATGATGAAGTCATCTGCGTAGCGGATGTATTCCACTCTTATGTTTTGGTTTTGGTTAATATATCTGTCTACCTTAATTGACTTACCCTTTTGTTTTCTGATAAGTCTACTATATTCTGGGTTCGTCTTTTTGATGGGTATTCCCTTTTCTATTAACTCATTTATTTTTATATCTATTTGATTCAAATAGATATTCGCTAATAGTGGGGAGATAATCCCACCTTGTGGTGAACCCGAATAGGTTTGTTGAAATTGGTAGTTATCCATAATACCAGCCTTTAGCCATTTGTGAATGGTTTGGAGGGTTTTATTTTTATGGATGTCCTTTTCCAACATTTTGATTAAGATATGATGGTCAATGGTATCAAAGTAACCTTTGATATCAATTTTAATTAACCATTTTAGTCCTTGGAATCTCTGTTTAACCCGTTTGATGGCGTTATGACAGGATTTTCCAGGTCTAAAGCCAAAATTCCATTCTGAGAATTTTACTTCGTAGAATGGATTTAAGAGTTGGTACATTTTTTGTTGCTGTACGCGGTCATTAATCGTTGGAATTCCTAATGGTCTTTCTTTACCGTTTGGTTTAGGGATGTTTACTCTTCGTACAGGTTTTGGTTGATATTTGTTTAATCGATAGTTATTATTTAGCTTTTTTATATCTTCTAAATCTTTTCCATCAATCGTTTTAAAATCAATTCCATATGTCCCTGCTCCTTGGTTTTTGGCTATTTTGTTAAATGCTATCATTGTATTCTCCAAGGAGTTCATCCCTTTTTGTAATTCCTTTTTTAGTGACCTTTTGTTTAAAGATCTATTCTGAATAGTATTCAGTAAGTTCGAAAGTTTAAAAGAAGGTTTTAATTCTTCCTTAGTTGATTGCATTTACATCAATCTCCTTTCTTCCAAACTGAATAATCACTATAAATCTGACTCTTTCGCCCTAAAGAGGTCGTTAACCTCCATCGTGGGTGGGCGATTTTCATTATTATTCCAAATAATGTTTTACTCCACCGACTACTAAAAGCCTCTTTTTCCTTGCATCAATGGTCTTATTATTATTCCATCTTTTAACCGTTTAGTGTGGTGATGTTTAGGAATCTGAAATTTCCGTCATAAATCTACCTGATAGGGTTAGGTTCGCTTTCGTGGGTTCTGGAGGGACACTGCTGTCTTTTTTCCCCATGTCAGTTCCTTCGATGCTTTACTCATCTAAGTACATTCCACGAGACTCCGAAGTTACCGCTTGAACGGTTGTTTAGGGATAATTCATGATGTCTTTTCGTTTAACTTCATGAAATCTTCGGACACCCAGTTTCATTAACTTTCTGGGAGGTTGTGGCATTACAATCTTTCCGCGATTAGAGCGTTTCAGCTTTATCCGTACCTATCATTCGTTTGGCGGTATCCTTTTGGGTAGTTACTTCCCCTCAATCCGCTTTAACAATCTGCTGTAACTCATTCTTCTTTCGTCAAATGAGCCGATTGTTTGACGTCTCAACATTATCCTAGTTGAGGCAATTGGTTAAATTGCTTTATTTATGCGTTTATTTCCGCCCTGAAAAGGCCACTGATAATCAGTCGTCTGAACGAAACTCGTTAAAATTCGTTGGGATTTTAAAACGGTTTTATTTTGATGTAGCGGGAAACCAGTTAGTATTTTTAACATTTTTTCCTCTGGGAGCGAAAGATTTTTTTCGTACGCCAGCGAATCGTCCCATCAGCTTTCAGTGTTTTAATTTTCCCGTTCGTATAATAAAAATAGCGATTACCATTACGAGTGATTTTTTTAAACATTAACGCCACGAAGCAGCCCTCCGAGATAACGTTTGATTTTGGTGAAATTAGTCGTTAACGGTAACGCCCCATCTAAAATTAACACATGTCCCCGTTGTTGGAAAAAATAAGCCCAATACCCTGCCCGTACTTGGGTAAAATAAGGGAGAGGTTGTTGTTCAATGACATCTGTTTGGTGATTTAATTGGGTTTGTTTACGAACTAATCCCAACGCGGGGTCGATATCTAAGTAAATCGTGAGCCAAGGTCGGGTTAACGCAGGGGGAATTAACCCTGTTAACTGATAAGGATATCTTTGGTAAGCTTCGTTCGAGGCTAACCACCGATCACTTAACACTAAAGTTGGTTGGTGGCGTAACGGCTGCAGAATTTCCGCTTCAATTTGGCGTAAAGCTGCCAGTCCCAACAAATAACGCGTGTCAGGGGTCAGTTGACCGTTATTTAAATAAAGGGAACGAACAACCTCCCCTAAAGCCGTACTCCCTAACCCCCGAATCGAGTAAGTTTGATAACCTTGAGTGGTAAGATAAGCGCTTAAGTCTTTAATTAACGTGGTTTTCCCACTACCATCAAGACCTTCGAAAACAATTAATTTCATTATGGTTTCTCCTTTAAAGTTAATTTGGGATATAAAAAAAGACCTTCTGAAGGAAGGCCTGGAAAAATTAATTAAATTATTTGATTTTACTTAATTGTTTTAAATAAATAGTTTGGGTTAATTCTTGTTTAGCGAGATTTAATAATTCTAAATATTTTTGACCATCTAAAATCATTTTCTGAATGAAGTTATCGTCTCGATAAATGCGGATCACATGATAATTAGTGTCATTAAAATAAACTAGAAAGTAAGCGAATTTCGCTTGGGCACAATAAAGTTGACATTGAACTTGAGCCCAGTAATATCGAGGGATATGGGCTAATTGCGGATCAGTTAAGAAACTAGACCAAGTGGAGGAGACGGTTTGATTTTCATGCACAAAAGGACATTTAATTTCTAAAATGGCCTGGTGTTGGTCATTGTAGCCATCTAAAGAAGCGGAAAAAAGGTGAACGTAATCATCAACAAAAATAGCATCTTCAAAAGGTAAATTAGTTTTGTGAATAAAAAATTTTCTAGCGATCGGTTCCATTTTTTGACCATGGAGCGTATATTGATTAGCCATAAAGGCAGTACCAAAGAGTTTATCACGAATTAATTGTGCTAAAGAACGGAAAGGGTCTAATCCTGTAATGGAAGCGATTTCGGAAGCATTAATATATTTTTTCCGATGTGCATACCACATAGGGGTTCTTTGATTTAAATCTTTAATTTGCATTGTTTTTCTTTCTTTCAGATTGGGTAAACATTATTTTAACCACCAACAACATAAATAAAAACCGACTAAACCGCATCCGCAAGAGATTACCGCGATCCCATAAACACACAACCAACGATAAACCCTGCGGCTTAAAAAACGGCAATATTGGCCAAAATAAAAGAGAAAAAGACCCATATAGTAAAGACATTGAACCAGAAAATCTAGTAAACATAAAAGATGAGGTAAAAAAAGGAAAATAATAATTAATAAAACAAAATTTAACCATTCATTTTGATAACACAAATAATGTTGACTGATCGCGTTCAGCCCTTGATTTAATTTAGTTAAACCAGATTGTAAAATTAACCACATCAGTCGACCCTGGTCGCTAAATAATGATAAAAACGTACCATAATCCCTCGTTTTAAACGATTAAGACTACAATTTAAAGACAATAAATAAATTTTAATTAAATAATAAATGATATAACAAGGGATAATGAACACTAATTGCAGGGGTAACATCCACCAAGGGGTGGTCAATAAATTTTTATATTCTCGCAACATATCTTTCTCCTTTCAAGGTTAATAAAAAAAAGACCAACTTCAAGTTGGTCTTGTAATGTAATAATTAAAAATAAATAGTTCATAGGTTAATTTAAGGTTTCGTTGGGGGAGGGAGAGTGTCACAATAAGTTTTAAACTGGAGAGTATATGCAAAAGTAAAAGCCGCTTTATAAGGTGAGTGATCATATGTTTTAGAATTGAGTAATATTTCACCTGGTCTACTAAAATACATATAATCGACTAAAAAATTCGCAAAATAATCATAAAACAAGCAAAAATTTAATTCTTTTTTACTATTTACTCTACTACTAATGTGTGATTCCCCATCGTCATAACTAACAATGATATCTCCTCCATCTAAACAATATAATGTTCTATGACATCTTCCTAATATTTTTCTGACTTCATCACCTGTATAATTCCCTGGTTTGAAATAACATTGGTTTCGCCATTGTGCGAGGGCAGTTTCATAATCTGTTTGGGTTGTAGGAGTTTGATTCCACGTAATCACTTTAGGAGTTGAGGAGAGGCTGTGGGGTGAATTTGAGCGTTGGGCTAAATAATAAACAACTATTAACATCAAACTAATAATAAAAATTATCATTAAGATAAATATTTTTTTGTTTTTGCGAAGCATAATTTTAACCTTTCTAATAAAAAAAGACAATGAGTGTTTAATTTTTTCATTGTCTTTATTATAGCTTTTTTTATTTTGTTAACAAGAAAAAAGGTACTTAAGAGGGAAAGGTTTGGGTGAAATCAGGTTTGGTTGGGGGAGGGGTCGTGTCCCAGTAACCAGAGAAGTCAACTCGTAAAAAACCGTCCTTAGTACTCCCCACCGTGATCCAATCATCCCAATTACATTTAAAAGAATATTTTTCGAAAGTCCATTTGTCCAAAAACAAACCTTGGTGATATTTATAATATAAAGAATCTCGATAAAGTCTTTCAAAATAAACACCTTCCACAGTATTGGAATCATCAGAATAAAGCCGACGATCACTTCGCCCTAATTTATCTCTAATTTCAAAACCTGTGTATTTCCCTGGTTTGAAATAACATTGATTTTTCCAACTTTGCAGTTGTTCATAATAATTATGACGACAAGTAAGGTGATAAATAGCCGTATTGGTTTCACAAGTGTGGTTCATCACATCACCCTCATAACGATAATTACTGGCTTTGATAAAAGACATATTTTGTTCGTTTTTCCACTTTTTGATAGCGGCCAGAGGGTCAGAGGAATTAGGGAGGTTAATGCGATGTTCTTTTTGTTTAAGAGTAAAACGAATACAATATAGATGATCAACGCCATCAAAATCAACTTCAACTTGACGCATAGCGGAATATTGTTGATTAGTTAAAATAGTACCGTTCACATTTTCGTTGATCCAAGTGTTAATGGCAAAAGTGGGGTCATAAACAGCCCCTAAATTAATATGAACTTCGCGTTCAAAATAAAACAAATAAATATTTTTCGCCCCGTTAGCGAGTTTAAGCAAATCGGTGAATGGCACTGGGGAGAGGTTTTCGGGTAAAACCCGAATGCCCTCGTCGAAATAGACCGCTTGAATGTGTTTTCCTTGATATTTTCCTGGCGGGAATGGTAATACTAATCCTGTGGTGGGAGTAGCGTTGTAACAACCTAACCGAATAACTTTCTCTTTCAAAAACCTTTGGGCTCCTAAAGGGATGGGAGTCCAAGAAGCTCGGTTTTGTAGAATCTCTTGTTTGTCGTGATAAAAGCCAAGATCCACAGCGGCGTACCGATCATCGTCGGTAGCGCGACGGGGAGGATATTTGGTATAACCATCATTCAGCATTAAAGGAAGTAGCCGAATATTGACATCGGAAGGAATAGGTTGTTGACGCGCGTCCCAAAAGACAAAAACTTCTTCAATAGCGCTTTCGTATGTTAATAAATCCTCTAAGGTATATATATAGTCACCATGAGGATATTTGGTTTGAAATAGATTTTCTCGGGGTTTAAAATAAACGCCGAATAAACCTGGCGGGGGATTTTTTAACCACCAATATATCTTTTTTTCCCCATAGGCATTAAAATGACACGGTGACGTACCCAAACTAACGCTAACATCAGGAATGTTATGATAGGTTAAAATACGGGGGATTTCAGCTCTCGTCAACACCCGATAATCATACCTTTTTAATTTTGGTTGCGTCGCTAACCATTCTTGTTCCAAGGTGGCGTAATTGGCTAAGCGCGGAGAATGTTTTTTTTGGCGATAGAAAAAAGAATGAGCCGAGATCGGAATATGGAGTGATAAATGAAAAATCATCATGAATAACATGATCATAAAATAATTTCTTTTTAATTTAGCTAAAGGGAAATGGAAACATGATTAACCTCCTTATTTGGTTAACATCACCTTACCAAAGTAAAGGTAGGAAAAACAAAAAGACCCTGGAAAGGGTCTTTGGTTATTTTTAATAATAATTGTTTTTTCAAAATTAAATAAGTTAAAATATAGAACGAACACCTTTCAAAAGGTGTTTTTAAATCCTTTTGGAGGTGTTTAGACACTAAGAAAGGAGTTTAAAAAATGCTTTATACAATAAAAATAACGATAGTCAAAAACACTATCGTTATTGAAATAGAGCCTCCCCCGAGGCTCTATTTTCTTTACACTAAGAAATTTGTTTGCTCTATACAATAAATGAATAATTCGCCAACTCACCCAAACCGTGCGTGATTCAGAACCGCTGGCTAAGATTATTTTAGCTAAAAAAAGTAAAAAAGTCAACACGCAGAAGTTTTATTAAAATATGCGAAACTTGTTGGCATTATAAAATAAAAATAACAAAAAGGTAAATGTCATCGTTATTGAAATAGAAACTCCACCAAGGTTCTATTTTCTTTTTTTTACACCGCGAAATTTGTTGGAATTATAAAATAAAAATAACAAAAAGGTAAAAAAGTGTCAAAATGAATGATCACAAAAAAGTTTTTTCGTAAAAAACTGACGTAACAGCGCAGGTTTGATTTCGCAGGCGGCAT
>JAUZLI010000010.1:8896-14873 GCA_032884955.1 Candidatus Phytoplasma vignae | reverse complement strand
ATTAGACACTTTTTTTCATGTTATAAAACCTTTGTTAGTTTGAAAAGATAGGGAATTATTCACTTAATGTTAAGTCTTAAAGAGTACTTTTTCAATCAAAAAATGTCTAAAAAAAAGAAACAGTGCAGAGGATAATTATTCAATTTATTTTGTTTATTTTTTACATTTTAATTTTTATTACTTTTTTAGTTTTTATTGGTAGTATCGGGGTTATTGTTATTTTTATTATTCTTTTAATTTTTTTCTTCCTTTTGGGTTTGAAATTACCTTTATTGCCTAAAATAGATTTTCAAAAACAAGAACAAATTCGATATCAAAATCAATATTAATATATTTAGGATACTAATAAAGTTCAAAATATTATTAAATTATTAATCTATTTAAATCACTTACAAGAATTAAAAAAATTACAAAAGCAATCTCAACTACAATCAAACGAATAAAAACAATCTGAAATTTAATCATCTATTGTGCAAACTGAATCATTAAACAATAATAATATCAATGAATCAGATGCAAAAAAGATTCTTGCATTAGGTCTGATAGTGTTAGCACTTCCTTTTCTTGGTGTTTCTGCTGCTATTCCAACTGCAATTTCTTTTTTTACCTTTAGTACTTTAATTATGATTATTAATTTGATTCCGCGGAATGTTAATTTAAATTATTCTATTAGATTTAAAACATATTTTAAACGCATTATTTTACCTCTCTTGCTTTGATTTATTACAATTAGTGTTATATTTCTTAGGAATTAATTTTGACCCTCTTTTTTTTATATTCAATTTCAATTCTAAATGACCTCTCACAAACCAAAGAATACACTTGTTGTAATTTTTACAATTTGGGTATAAATTAAAACGGATAATTTGTAACCTAATTTTAGACCCCCTCAAACGAGGGGGTATTTTTTTCACTTTTTTTATTTTTAATGTCTTCCGTCATCATGATTTTCGCTAGTGTTTATGGTGAGTATTTTGCCATTTAACCCTGTTATTATATAGCACAATTTATCCAAAATAAAAAACTCCGTATTTTTATTTCGTAAAAAAATTTAATTCATGTCGTTTTTATGGCGACCTTTTGTTTTTTTCAGCCTATATTCAGTCTATATATAGAGCGTAGGGATAAAATATTTAAAAAAAATATCTTTTGAAACTAGCAAATGATAAAAAAATATTAAAAACACTTTTTCCATGTCATAAAACCTTTGTTAGTTTGAAAGGATAGGGAATTATTCGCTTAATGATTAAGTCTTAAAGAATCATTTTTAAATCAAAAAAAAATGGTAAAAAAAAAAAAAAAAAAAAACAGTGCATGTAGGGGAGATAACAAAAAAACAATACCTCATTAAAATTGAGGTATTTTCAAAAATATTAACTATTTTTTATAAGTTTTAAAATAATTTGTTTAATTTAATCTAACTTATTATAGATGTGTATTAATGATATTATGTACACAAAAAAAGCTTTTTTAAAAAATATAAACAAAATCATATTAAGAATATGCGAAGTTATAATAGGTATTAAATTAAAAATATAAAGTGTCAAAAAAAGTTTAAAATTCGAATCTTTAATGTAAAAATAAAGGTTTTGATAAAAAGAATTGTCGTTATGTATTAGTAAATTTTTAATATTATCTAAATAATATAAATATCCATTAATAGTTCTGAAAAAACTTTGACAAATTATTAGCAAGAAACTAAAGATAAGTAGAGGATAACTAGTATGTTTTGATAAAGGTTGGATAGCATAGGATAAAATCGGCAAAAAAGAACCATAAAACCACATCCCTAAATAAAAGTAGTTTTCTTTAGATAAATTTTTCATTATTATTAAAAAATAATTTTGATTGGAATAAGCAGGCAAAGAATAAAAAAAGCAATCAAGCAAAATATAAAAAAAAAGAAAAAATAAAGTTTTCTTAAAGTTAAATAAAAAACCAATCATTATTAAAGGAAAATGCCAAAAAATCCAATAATTAGAAAAAACCAAAAACATTTTTAATTTTTTTAAATACGGAAACCAATTATTTATTTGTGATAAAAACAAACACATAGCGATGAGGTTAGCTCCGAAAATTAAATTTTTTAATTTTATGTTCAACATGTTAATACTGATATGATTACCTATAATTATGAAATTTGGAAAGAAAAAATAATTATGATTGACTTACGATCATTTTGAAACAATAATTTAAAATGTAAAAAATGAGTTGTTTAATACAAAAGTATATAATATCTTTTGTTATAATAGTTTCGTTAATAACTAGAATGTTTAAGATAAAAACAAATTAATTAATATCAATAATGAGAACGAAAATTTAATATATTCAATTTAATGGTCAATAGGAATTTTATATTTAGTTTAAGTAAAATGATTTTTTATGTTATTTTATCTATAATGAAAAAAATACCTTGAACTAATGTTGAAATTCTATTTTTAAAAAATATTTTTTTTCTAAAGGGGAAATTACTTCTTTTTTTTATTTTATTTTTATTTTTGATTTTATAGAATTTATGATAATAATATTTTTTTTTTGAAAAAGATATTTTTTCTTTAAAAATATCAGTATATAACTGATTTATTTCATCCGATTCATATGCTTCATAATTAATTTGTTGATTTAATAACAAAATTTTATTTTTGAAATAATTTTGTTTTTTATTAAAATTATAATTATTTTTCAAATTATGATATAAATCTTTTAATTTTATTTTACTTAAATTATTAGAAATTTTATTATTTTTTTTCTCTAGATAATTTTTTATGTTTGGTTGATTATGTAAAGAAATTATTTGAAAATTATCAATTTTGTAAATTTTTAATTTTTCATTTTTAATTATAGAATTGTATTTATTATCTTTTTTGTTGTTTTCGTTAGAATAATTATTATAAATAAAATTTTTTTCATTCATATTTTTGATATATTGTAAATTTTTAATATATTGTAAGTAAATTAAATAAGTAATAAAAATCCAAAAAGATAAAATTAAAATGAAAATCCATAAAATCTTATAATTATTAAAAAACTTTTTGAATTTTATTTTTATTATAATTTCACCTTTATTTTATCATTGCATAATTATTATAACTTATTTTATCTATGACTTATGTAAAGTAAAAAAAATTATTCAATTAATAACAAACATTATTCTTGGTGTTATAAATAAGCCACTTGATAAATTTTATACATTCAATTAATATATTTTTGTTGATTTTCCAAATATTTTTTACTAATTAACAATTGAAGACTATAATTTAGGATATTTTTTTTAACATTTATGATTTTTGTACTGTATAGTTGAGGTAATAGAATTAAAATTTTTGTATAATACAAAAAATAAAATTATTTTCGATATAAGAATATTTTTTCTTATCAAGATTTACAATAAATTTAATTTTTTTGTAAATATAAAATATTTAAAATATATCCTAAATTATTTATTTTAAATTTTGAGTATATTGACAAGGAGATGAATAGTTTAATTTAGCTAAAAGCCATTTTGTATTCCAGAATAAAGGAAATTGATTTATTAATTTTTTGATTTTTGCAATTGATTTTATAAATAAAAAAGGATATTTGTTTCCTAAAATACTTTTCATTTGTCCAAAAAAATTTTCAATAATCGCGTTATCTCTGGGATTTGATTGTCTCGACATACTTATAATAAAACCTTTTTTATGTAAAGTTTTTTGGATTTCAATTGATTGATAAATTGTTCCTTGATCAGAATGAAAAATACAAGGATAATTAATTTTTGGTAATTTTTTAATAGTATGTAAAACTAACTTTTTATTTTGTCGCTTAGAAATATGCCATGCAATGATGCGATTATCAAAAGCATCGATAATACAGGAAAAATATAAAAAACCTTGGGGAGTTCGGAAATAGGTTATATCTGTAAATAATTTTTGTAATGGCCGCTGAGAAATAAAGTTTTGATTAATTAAATTATTTACTTTGATGAGGTTATTTTTTAAATTATTATTATAATATTTATTTTTTTTGATTCTGAGACGACAACAAATACCTTTTTCTTTCATAATTAAATAAACTTTTTTTTTAGATATTATTTCATTAAAGGTTTTTTGATATAAATTAGTGATCTTACGATGACCATAAAAATATTCATAATATAAACATAGAGCTTCAATTCTTTTTTGTTGTAACAGATATTTTTCTTGTTTTTGTTTTAATTTTTCTTTGGTTTTTAACCAATAATAATAAGTACTTCTTTTTGTTTTAATAGTTTTTAAAATAGTGGTAATAGTTAGATTATTTGCAAATTTTTGAACTAAACTCAAAACAATTTTTTTATCAATTTTTTTAATTTTGTCAATTATTGTTTGTAATAATTTATTTTTTTGGATCAATTTTTCTTCACTTTTCATTATTAAATATTGATTTTCCTATATATATTTTTTTAACTCTATAAACATTAGAATTATAAAAAGATTATTTGGCATTTGATAAATTAATATTTCAACAAATTTTATTTTTATAAAAATTTTGTAAATAAATTCACTTTGAAAATTGATTTATTCAACTAATTAAGTTATTTTTTCAATACTAAAAGATAATATTAAAATTATAGTTACTCTGAAGATTAATATAATTTATTTATTATGTTTCGAAAATTATTGTAAGACAAAGATTGAGAGATAAAACTTTATTGAATTTTTTGAAAAATTTTTAAAAATTGGTAAAATCAATCTGTTTAAAAAAATTTTTATAAATTTAGCAAAATATACTAATTCAGCGAACGCATTATATCTTGAAGAATTATTTTTTTATCATATTATGCAATAAAAAATAATTGAAATTATTTAACATTCATTTAATGATTATAGAAATAATATATTTAAATTAAAATATTTGTGATTACGAGATATATCGGAATTTATTTTTATTTTGATATATTATGTCATTTTAATTATTAACTAAATAGGTATGTATGATTTATATTATTTATTTACAATCTGCATTTTTTATTATTAAATCATTCATATTTTATACTTTTTTAAAAAAATAAAAAGATTTTTCACAAAACTAATTTTTTTGATATGAAAAAAATTATGTAAAAACGGATGATGAACTAACACACGGGAATCAGACAGAAGTTTCCTCAACGTCCTACAAAAACAAACCTAAAATTATCAAGTCGTATAAATATAAATTTTAAATTCTTAAATATCATCATATTTGAAAATTTACTCATATGGTTTAAAATGAAACCAATGATAAATTAAAAAAATACTTTTGATTTATCCCTATTAGAATAGCGATGCATTTTTTTGATCATTTATATATTGAATTCCTAAATTTTTTTATTAAATATCAGTTTTATTTATTTTTTTGTTTTAAAAATAACAAAGATATTTTTTTTATTACAAATTAAATATTAATTATGTTTAATTTTTTAATATTATTAGAAACAATAATAGAGAACGTTATAATTTTAATTTTATTTTGTATATTATAGATATTTTATGTTTTTAAACACAAATTATAAAAATATTTATGATTTTTATTTTTGTTAATAATTCTATTTTATTATTTTTGATTAATTATAATTGACAAAAAAAACAAAAAATGTACAATTAGACTTTGTGTATAGATAAATTAATTTATTTTTTCGTTTTATTATTTATTTTCCGATATACAATATGAACAAAAGAAAAACAATAAAAGAAAAAAAGAAAAGAAAAGGTTTAAATCATATCATGAAAAAAACAAATAATTTTAATGTATGTAAAATATATATTTATTTTCGATATTTTTTAATTATTTTATTTTTAATTTTGTTAACCATGTTATTTTGTGTTTGTATTTTGTTTTTTGGAAATATTAAAGAAAATAAAATACTATCAATTAATTCATTACAAACACAGTTAACTGAAAAACAACCATTGATGGATTCACTACAACGTCAATTACATGACCAAATACTATCAATTAATTCATTACAAACACAGTT
>JAUZLI010000010.1:0-8796 GCA_032884955.1 Candidatus Phytoplasma vignae | reverse complement strand
AACTGAAAAACAACCATTGATGGATTCACTACAACGTCAATTAGATGATAAAAAAACATCAATTAATTCATTACAAACACAGTTAACTGAAAAACAACCATTGATGGATTCACTACAACGTCAATTAGATGATAAAAAAACATCAATTAATTCATTACAAACACAGTTAACTGAAAAACAACCATTGATGGATTCACTACAACGTCAATTACATGACCAAATACTATCAATTAATTCATTACAAACACAGTTAGACGAAAAACAACTATTTATGGATTCGTTACAACGTCAATTACATGACAAAATACTATCAATTAATTCATCATTACAAACACAATTAACTGAAAAACAACCATTGATGGATCCATTACAACGTCAATTAGATGACTACAAAAATCCTCACAGTTTCGCGATATTATCAGATTCATCTTCATCTGAACCATGCGATTTAGATAAATTGGATTAATTTCCTAATTTTTAAATTCAAAAAATAAATTTGATACATTTATTTTTTGATTAAATAGATTTATAATAATTAGCAATATTTTTGTTTATAAATAGCTTTTTTATAGATAATATAATTAAATGTTTAATTTTTATAAAGGTAATAAAGAATGATTATTAAAAATTTATTTTTTGTGAAAAGCGTTGTAGATATAAATCAACGACCATTACCTTATTTAGGCGAAATTTTTTTAACGGGAAGAAGTAATGTAGGTAAAAGTTCTTTTATTAGGAGTTTAGCTAATAATAAAAAAATTGTTTTTACGTCTAAAGTTCCTGGTAAAACTGTTACTTTGAATTATTTTTCCTTAAACAATTCTTTTTATTTAGTAGATTCACCAGGATATGGTTATACGAAAAGAAATAAAAATATAAAAAAAACTATTTTACCAATGATTAATGATTATTTACATCAAAAAATAGCTCCAAAGATTGTTTTACAGTTAATTGATTTTAAAGTAGGTCCAACTCGCATAGATTTATGTATGTATAAACGAATAACAAAACATGATTTTTTAACTGTTATTATTTTAAATAAAAAAGATAAAATTTCTAGAAACCAAATTGCACAAAGATTTCAACATATTCAAAAAATATTCCAGAGTTTTAATCCAACTGTTAATATTCCTATTTTTTTATTATCTTGTAAAACAAAAGAGGGTTTTGAAGATGTAAAAAATTTTTTTCAAAATTATATAGATTATTTAATTTAAATAATTTTCAAAATTTAATAAATAATTCATTTTTGTATAAATTAGTTACAAGACTTTAAGGTTAGATAGTTTCATTTATGATGAAAGAATTTTTTCATATTTATTTTCGCTTATATTTATGTTAAAATAAATCACCTTATAATTAATTTAGAAATTTATTTATTATTTATTTTAAAGTTTATTAATTTTGATTTTGGTTATAGAACGGAAATTATTATTTTTTATTGCTATAATCCAAAGTGTTAATAATTTTTTTAGCTAAAGGAATATAAACTAAAATATGATGCATTCGAAATATAATTTCAAAAATATTGAACAAAATAGATATCAAAATTGGCTTAATAAAAATTATTTTAAAACAGAAAATAATGTTAATAAAAAAGCTTTTACGATAATTATTCCTCCTCCGAATATTACAGGTAAATTACATTTGGGACATGCTTGGAATAATGTTTTACAAGATATTATTATTCGTCGTAACAAGATGTTGGGTTTTGATGTCCTTTTTTTACCTGGTATGGATCATGCAGGCATAGCAACTCAAAGTAAAATCAAAACTCAATTAAAATTAAAAGGTTATATTGAAAATGAAAATTTAACTAAAGAAGTTTTTTTACAATATGCTAGTATATGGAAAGAAAAATATTCTAATAAAATTCGCGAACAATGGGCTTCTTTAGGTTTAGCCTTAGATTATGAATATGAAAAATTTACTTTAGATCCTGATTTAAGTAAAGTTGTTGAAAAAGTGTTTATCCAATTATTTAATGATAACTTAATTTATCGTGATTATAAAATTATCAATTGGGATGTTGTTTTGCAAACTACTTTATCAAAAACTGAAGTGAATTATAAAATGATATCAGGGCAAATTTTTTATTTGCGATATTTTTTAATTAATGAAAATAACAAAAAGACTGATATGTTTGTCGAAGTAGCTACTACACGACCTGAAACTATTTTTGCTGATCAAGCTTTAGCAATAAATCCTAAGGATAAAAGGTATCAACATTTAGTAGGCCAAAAAGTTATAATTCCGAATACAAATGTTATTATTCCTATTATATGTGATACTTTAGTAGATATTAATTTTGGCACTGGTGTTTTAAAAGTAACTCCAGCTCATGATGAAACAGATTTTTTAATAGGCAAAAGACATAAATTAAAAGCTATTTCTTGTATTAATGTTTATGGTAAAATGAATGAATGGGCGCCACGAGAATATCAAAAATTAGATATTTTAGCTTGTCGTCGAAAATTAATAATGGATTTGCAAGCGCAAAAACTCGTGAGTAAAATCGAACATTGTTTACATAATGTGGGTTATTCAGCTATTTCTGGTTCTCAAATTGAACCTAGATTATCTTTGCAATGGTTTTTGAAAACCAAAGAACTAGCTAATTTTGTTTTACAAAATCATAAATTAACTTTTTTTCCTAATCGTTTTTTAAAAATTTTTAATGATTGGTTGTTAAATGTGGAAGATTGGTGTATTTCTCGTCAATTATGGTGGGGTCACGCTATTCCTGTTTGGTATAAAGAAAACGAAATTAAGGTTCAAAGTAATGACCCAGGTGAAGGTTTCGTTCAGGATAAAGATGTTTTAGATACTTGGTTTTCTTCGTCTCTTTGGCCTTTAAGTGTTTTAGGTTGGCCTAAAATTAATACTAATTTGTTTTTTAGACGTTTTCCTATCAATATATTAGTAACTGGTTATGATATTTTAAATTTTTGGGTTTCTAAAATGGTTTTACAGAGTGCTTATTTAATGCAAAAAATCCCTTTTGAAAAGGTTTTATTGCATGGTTTAGTAAAAGACGAAAAAGGACAAAAAATGTCCAAATCTAAAGATAACGGTATAGATCCTATAGATATTATTGAAAAATATGGCGCTGATACTTTAAGATGGTTTTTAACTACTAATGTTCCGTTAGGCGCTGATTTATCTTTTAATAATCAAAAAGTAATTTCTAGTTATCATTTTATTAATAAAATATGGAATGTTAGTCGTTTCATAATTTTAAATTTAAAAACAAATCAAATTAATTTTGAATTAAAACTGTTGAATTTGCCTGAAAGAGCATTATTATCTCAATTTTCTCAATTAATTAAAAAAATTGATTTATTGTATGAAAATTATGAATTCAACACCATAGGACAATATCTTTATAATTTTATTTGGGAAGATTTGGCTAATTGGTTTTTAGAATTTATAAAAAATCCTTTAAAAAAAGTTAATAATAATGTGACATCTTTGAATACTCATAAATTTTTATTATATGTGTTACAGAATATATTGAAATTATTACATCCTTTTATTCCTTTTGTTACTGATGCTCTTTATGAAAAAATATTTCCTAATTGTTCTATTTTGCATACTTCATGGCCTATAATCAATTATAAAGACGAACAAGCTTTAAATATTTGGTTAGATTTAAAAAAAATAGTTATTCAAATGCGTAATTTTCGACAATGCCATCGCATTAATTCAAAAAAATTATTTGCTATATATATGGAAATTCCAGAAGATAAAAAAGCACTAATCATTGATATTAAAGATTCTTTACAAACATTATTAAATGCTTCGGATTTGTATTTTCAACAACAAGTTGATAGTAAACAAAAAGTTTTTTTATTTATAGAAAATGATATTTCTATTTTTTTAGATAAAGTCATTTTTGAGAGTATTAGTTTAAAAGAAACAAAAAATGATTTTATAAATAAAAAACAATTTCTTTTAGCTGAAATTCAAAGAAGTGAAAAAATTTTAAGTAATCAATCCTTTTTACTAAAAGCAAGTGTATTAAAAATCGAGGAAGAAAAAAACAAATATCAAAAATATCTTCAACAATATAAAAAATTAATTGAAGAAAATTCTTAGGTATTCAAAATAATTACAAAATATATTATTTATGTTTATTAATAATCGTATTTGTTATGTTAAATTTTATAAAGCATCTAATCCTAAATCAAATTTAATCATATTACATGGTATGGGCGAAAGTTCTTATGATTACTTACATTTAGTTACTTTTTTCCAAAATTTAGATTATAACGTGATTATATATGATCATATAGGACATGGCAAAAGTGGAGGTAAGAGAGGCGATATATCACATTTTAGTTTATGGATTGATAATTTAAAACATATCGTTGATTTTGTTAAAACCAAAAATTCTTTGAAAATTTTTTTGATTGGTCATAGCATGGGCGGCGTAATTATTAATAATTACGTTATTAAACATAATAATGTTGATGGAGTTATTATTAGCGCAACGCCTACAATGTTCTGTTCATTGACTAAATATTTAAAATATCCTTTTTATTTTTTTAATTGGAAAAAAATTAAGTTAAATTTTAATTCGAAAAAAATTATTCATAATTCATTGAAACAAAATTATTTTCCTTATCGTTTAGATTATGTAACACCTCGTTTTTTACGAAATTTATTATTTTTAAGTATTAGTTTTTTACAAAAAAAAATTAAATCTTATGTAACTCCTATTTTGTGTTTATATAGTTTACAAGATAAAATTGTTCGATATGATAATGGTAGTTATTTAATAAAAAATATTTTATCTAAAGATAAAAATCTAAAATTATATCAAAAATCTTATCATAATTTATTTCATGATATAGAAAAAGATAAAATTTTAATAGATATTTATCTTTGGTTAGAACAAAGAAAATAGTTACTTAGCGTCAAAAAGTTTTAAAAATTCAAATAAAAAATAAAATATGTATATAAGTAATAAATTTGATATTAAACAACAAATTTTTATTTTTTATTAATAGTTTATATTTCTAGCTATTGATATATTTATTTTAGATATTTTTTAATTTTAATAAGGTATGTAAAAAAAAATGGACAAAAAAGAAATTTTAAATATTAGCAAATTAACTACAGAAGAAGTTTTTCAATATTTTAATACAAGTTCTCAAGGATTAAATTCTCAAGAAGTCAAAAAGAGACAACTAGCTAAAGGCGCTAATATTATTAAACAAAAACCTAATTTTAATATTTATGAACAACTACTAAAACATTTTTTCTCTGTTTTTTCTATTTTATTGTGGTTATCGGGTTTTTTAGCTCTTATAATTCAAGAAAAAGCTGTTGGTATAGCTATTATCTTCGTGGTGCTTATAAATGGTATTTTTTCTTTTTATCAAGAACTTAAGGCTGATAAAATTTTGTCTTCTTTGCATAATATGATTCCTAAAAAAATTCAAGTTTATCGTAATAATAGAATAGAAATTATCGATATTTCTGATTTAACTGTGGGGGATGTAATTTTTTTAGAAATAGGTACTACCATTCCTGCAGATGCACGATTAATAGAAGCGAATAATTTTTTTGTTGATAATTCCATGTTGACAGGCGAAACTATACCACTTAATAGGAACTCTTCGCCAAATATTCAACATGATCAAGTTATTTCAGAAATAAATAATTTAGTTTATGCTGGTACTACAGTTTGTCAAGGTAGTGCTAAAGCAGTTGTTTATGCTATTGGTCAAGATACGCAAATCGGAGAAGTTTCAAATTTAGTTAAAACAGTAAATAAAGGTTTAAATACTTTAGAAAAAGAAATCAAAATAGTAATCAAAAGAGTTACTATGATTGCTTCTTCATTAGGTGTTTTAGTTTTTATTGTTTATTTTTGGAAATATAGCCAAAATGAAAATAATTTAGTTTTAGTTTTACGTTCTTCGATCATAGCATCTTTAGGAATTTTAGTTGCTAATATTCCCGAAGGCTTGTTACCTACAATTAATTTAAGTTTAGCGATTTGTTCGCAAAGAATGGCTCAACAACAAGCTTTAATTAAACAATTATTTTCTGTAGAAACATTAAATTCTGTAACAGTTCTGTGTACTGATAAAACAGGAACTTTAACAAAAAATCAATTAACTTGTTGTAAAATAGCTTTTTCCGGAGGCATTGTAGATATTACAGGCAATGGTTTTCAAAAAAACGGAGAATTTAAATATTTTGATCGTGAAAATCATGATAAAGTAATTCAAAAAATTTTTATTGCTTCTATTTTATGTTCCGAAACTAATTTAATTAATGATCCTAAAAACCCTGAATATTTACAAATAGCAGGTAATCCTTTAGAAGGTTCTTTGCTAATTGCAGCTTTTAAATATGGTTTAAATATTGCTGCCGTTCGTCAAAATTTTAATATAATTAAAGTTAATCCTTTTTCTTCTGAAACTAAAAAAATGTCAGTTTTAGTTGAAAATTTATCACAACCGAATTATGATCTTAAGCACAAATATCTTTTTGTAAAAGGTGCTCCGAGTGTTTTATTCCAAGAATGTACTTTTCAATACAAAGATAAAAAAGTTAATTATTTTACAGATAAAGAAAAATCTTTTTTTATAAATCAAAACGAAGAATTATCCAAAAAAGGATATCGTATTTTAGCTATTGCTTATAAAAAAATAGACAATGATGATATTCAAGAAAAAAATATGGTCTTTTTAGGTTTTGCAGTTCATTATGATCCTCCTAAAATAGAAGTTTATGATGCTGTTCAAGAATTGTATAAAGCGGGATTGAAGATAACTGTCATTACGGGTGATTACGGCACTACAGCTGTAGCGATTGGTCAACAAGTTGGTATTGTTAAAAATAATAATTTTTTAAATGTTGATGGTATTCAAGTGGGGAATATGCCCTTTACTGAATTGCAACAATTACTTAAAAATCCTAAACCTATATTTTTTTCTCGTACGACACCAAAAAATAAATTAAAAATTATAGAGGCTTATCGTGCTAATGGTGAAATTATTGGTGTTATAGGCGATGGTGTTAATGATATTTTAGCTTTAAAAGCTGCTCATATTGGCATTGTGATGGGTAAATCTGGTAAAGATGTAGCACGTAATGTAGCAGATATGATTTTATTAAATGATGATTTTAAAACCATTCCAAAAGCAGTGTTAGAAGCTCGAAGTATTTATACTAATATCAAAAAATTTATGACTTATGTTTTGAGTTCTAATATTCCTCAAATTTTTCCTGTTATTTTCATGATTTTTTTTAAAATTCCTCTTTATTTAACTATTATGCAGATTTTAGCTATTGATTTAATTACAGATTTAATACCCGCTATAGCTTTAGGCGCTGAAGAACCTGATAAAAATTTATTAGAAGGGCGACCAAGTAAAAAAGAACATTTACTAGATGCTTCTTTATTCAAAAGAAGTTATGGTTTTTTAGGACTTATAGAAGGTTCTTTATCTTTATTATTTTTTTTATTATTTGGTGGTATTGCTATTTTGGCTTCAAATAATATTAGTTTACAAGAAATATCTAATCAAAAAGATTTTAAAATAGCTTCGACTATGGCTTTTGGAGCGGTTATTTTTTCACAAATTGGTAATGTTTTTGCATGTCGTTCAGATAAACTTTATTTTTGGCAAACAATGAAGAAAAAAAATCTACTTCTTTATGTTGGTATTTTGATTGAATTAGTTTTATTTATTATTATTTCTCAATCTTTTTATAGTTTAAATAATTTTTTTGGTACAGAAAAAATAGAGTGGTATCAGTATTTTTATTTATTATTGTGCACTTTTATAGTCTTGTTTTTTGATACTTTAAATAAATTTATTAGAAATTATAAATATTTAAATAAAAACAAAAACAAATAAAATGATTATTTCTTAATAGCGTTTTAATATAAAAAAACATAAAATTTATGTTTTTTTGTTTTTTTATTTAATTTAAATAATACAAAATATTAATGAAAAAGAAAGAAATTAATAAAAATGAAAATGATTGTAGGATTAGGCAATCCAGGTAGTCAATTTGAATCAACTCCGCATAATATTGGTTTTATGATGATAGATTATTTTTTGCAAAAATTTAATTCTTGTCTTTTGTTTCGCAAAGAACAGTTTAATAGTTTAGTGTATATATTACAAATGAACGAAGAAAAATGCATATTGGTCAAACCTCAAACTTATATGAATTTATCAGGCGCAACTATTAAAAAATTAATTAATTACTATAATTTGAATATTATTGACATTTTGATTATTGTAGATGATATTCATTTAAAAGTTGGTTGTTTTAAATTAAAACAAAAAAGTGGTCATGGCGGTCATAATGGTTTAAAAAATATTATAGAATCTTTGGGTACTAAAAATATTAAAAGATTAAAAATAGGAGTAGGTTATAATGAAAATATAACAATTAAAGAATATGTTTTAACTCCCTTCACGGAATCTATTAAAAAAAATATTTTCGAAAATTTTCCTTTATTTTCTAATTTGTTAATTAATTTTATTAAATCTTTTCCTTTTGAGAATTTATCTAATAGTGTCAAATAATTACAAGTATATTATAATTTGATTTTTTGCAAAAATTTATTTAAAAATATTGAAATTATTTTTAGTAAATGATATAATTAATTGTCGTTGTTTTTATTCTTTTAAAAATAAAAACTATTTCTTTGAAAACTGAAGATGATATTTAATTAATTTTTTTTTTCGATTTAAAATAATTATAAATTAAGAGTTTGATCCTGGCTCAGGATGAACGCTGGCGGCGCGCCTAATACATGCA
>JAUZLI010000001.1:235073-244528 GCA_032884955.1 Candidatus Phytoplasma vignae | reverse complement strand
ATTTCATTTTGGTAATGGGAATAGGATTGTTTTTAACAATGTAAAGAGCCACATCAAAAACGTTGATTGGTTTATGATTGTTCATATTTGATCCTCCTTGACTACTTTTTTGATAAAAGTATATTTAAAAAACTACTTATATTAATTTTTTTATTTTGAGTCATTTTGACTTTTAAAGTAATTTTTTAAATTTTAACATTTTTATTTTTTCGAAAAAAATATATTTAACAAAATAATAAAGAAACACAAATTTTAATAGATTTCAACAAATTTAACTTTTTTAAAATGATTTAACAATGAAAATATAATTTATTAATTTTTTTGGTCATTTGGTCATATTGACTAAAGAAGATTTATTTTTAAGAGTGAAAAGTTAGTAATTTTATAATTTATTATGATAAAGCGATTTTTTGTTTTTCAAAAGGTTGTTAAAAAAATTTAATTATTTTTTATTTACATTTTTTAATGTTAAAAGGCCAATATTTGTATTTCAAAAAATAATAAATTAATTAATAGTTATTTAATTTTTGTTATTCTTCAGATATTTAAGCAATTTTTATGCAGTAATATATATTTGTGTAAATTGAAATTAATAAGGGTTTTATTTTCTATTATTAGTTTTTTTGATCTTTCACGTCAAAGTGTCGTAAATAAAAAAAATAGAAATGTTTGTTTAACATATTTAATAAGTTCTTTGATATTTTTTCGGTTTTTCAGTTTAATTTCATTTAGAGAATATTTTTCGAAAACAAATTAGAAAGATAAGTTGATAAGTTTTTTATTTTTTAAAAAAAAAAAATTAACTTTAATATTGATGTTGATATAATCATTGAAAGATTATTTAGTTGTAATATTCTTATGCATGTTGCAATTGTATTTCAACAAATTCAATTTTTTTAGATATTTCTATTTTAGTTCTAGCGGCACTTTAACGAACAACAATAATAATCTTAATAGTTTTTTATTTTAAAAAGATCCCTCGAAGGAGATCTTTTTAATTATATAATGTGAAATTTAATGAAATTCATTTAATTTATATTTTAAAATAACGATATTTTCAGCTTCAAATATTTATTTGGTAAATATATTTTTTTCTATTTTTTATTAAGTTTTTCTTTTTGTCAGTTTGACATGAACTATCCAAAATTTTAAATTACTTGTTTTGTTCATATAAATAATGCTTTATTTGTTCATTTATATATTTTAAAACATTTGCATCAATAAGTTTTTTATAAATATTTTGAATCATTTGATCTAAAATTTTTAATTGTTGTTTTAAATTAAAAGTACTTAAATTAAGTTTATCACTATATAAATTTTTATTAGATAAATTTTCTTTTTTTAACGAAAGTTGATAATTTTTATTATTTATTGAAATCTTAATATTTAAATTATAATCATCCATCGCCATAATCTGATTACTATTTATAACAAATAACAATCCTAAACAAATAAATAAAATTATTTTTAACGAATGTAAATTTAATTGTTTTTTTAATTTTAGCATTAATCAAAACAACTCCTTTATTTGCATCTCTTCGTTTATATAATTTTATAGAGTAAGTTGAGTTTATATAAGATGATTTAGTTGATATTACTTTTCTAATTTTTTTGCATTATTCAGTGTTAGATCAAATTTATTGGCAATTTTTTTTAAATTAGCGATTTAAATTCTGATTTGACTAATTTTTCTAATAAATTTTTTTTACTTTGGGAAGTTTATTAAATTTCAATTTCTAATATATTATTACATTTTTTCTCGTTATTTTAATTGATTTGAGTCTATTTTATTTGGTAAATATTTTAATTTTTTTCTTTTTTTACCTCTTTTTATTTTTTTAAATTTTATTGTTGGGTTGGAGAATTTAATCAAGATTTGATAATATATAAAAATTATTACTTTAGTAATCATTTTATCATAATAATATATTATATGATTTTAAAAAAATTAATTTTCCTGATGACAAGTATTTTTTTAGATGCGATTAATACAATTAGATATTTGGGAAAAGATTTATATAACAATAAAACAATTTACTAAATAATTTATTTAAATAATTTATTTAAAAATTAATAATTATTCTATTTTTTTAATTTATCTTTCTCTTTCTTTAAGAAAACCAAGATATTGAATTAATTCAAAAATGCGAATGAAAATATAAATTAAAGTTATTTGTAAACCGAAAGCAACTTTCCATTCGTACTCTTTAGAGATATTCGCTTGCACAATTTTTTCAACAGCCATAAAATCTAAAAGGAGACTAAAAGTAGCGATTATGACAGCGAAAGTTCCAACAATAATGTAAGGTACTAAACCCACATTAAAAATCAATAAAAACAAATCTAAACCGAGGACAATGGCTGATGAAATTTTAATAAAATTAAATAATTTATGATTAACAGAAATAATTTCTTTATAAAACACCAAACTCATTAGTAAAAAAAGACCAAAAGTAATCCATGCAGCTAATATAACCATAGAAAAAACATTTATGTAAACGTAATTTAATATTTTAAAAATAGCTCCTAAACAAAGACCTTCTAAAACTGAATAAGAAACAGCAATATATTTTTGAGCTTGAATAGGTAGGTAAAAAGATAAAATAACTAAAATAATTTGAGGAATAGATGTTATTATCATGAGCGTTAATAAAATTCGTATATCAGAGACTGATTTGAAAATTAAAAAAGAAGAGAAAAAAGTAGTTAATAATAAAAAGATTATTTTAAAAGCAACGCCTTCACGTGAAACACATTCTTCTTTCGTTAAATCTTTGGTTTGAAAACAACCATTAATTACTTTATTTAAAATAATATTTTTTTGCTTATTCATTTAATATACATTCTCCTTCTGAATAAATCACAAATAGTTATAAGTAGTTAAATATAAGAACTAAATTCAATATTATTTTACTATTTTTTTTATTTTTTTGCTAATTTAAATTAAAAACATATTATCTTTGATTGATATTTTTTTATTTAAATTATTTCTAAAAATATTTATTGTTCATCATATAAAACTAATTTTTGTCAACATTGATAACTACAACTGATTTAAAGATAGAAGATGATCTTTTTTATTTTAATGTATAATACTTGTGGTTTAAAAATCTAATTATAGTTATTTAAGTATTTGTTACAATGGATTTATTTTCATCTGAACAGGAAAATGTACTTTTTCGCGGAAAGAGGTAATTTTTTGCAAACTTTTTATCATAAAGCTAAAAATAAGGATTATATTGTTTTGTTTCTCTTTTCCTTTATTGTTATTTTGTTTTTAATTTGTATGATAATATGGTTTATTTATAAAATTAAAGTTCAATCAATTGTGTTGGAACCTCAGATCTTAGAAGATGGAACCATTATTGAATTCAAAGAAGTTAATCAACAAATTATTAAAGTTGTTAATAATCCTGTAAATTATCAAATAGAAGAATACGATGCAAACACCAATCAATTACAAAAAATAATTGATTTCAAAGGGGAAATTCGAGAATTTGATGTACAAAATGGTAATTTGAAACGTATTATCACTTCTGCTTATGATGCAAATCTGTTTAATCAGCCAAAAACTAAAATTAGTTTGCAGGAAATTTGGCCTCACAAAACTGTTATTTATCATTATTTTGAAACAGCTAAACCTTTTATTGAAAAAAATAGTTCAAACGAAATTATTTTAAAATACGATCATCTTAATGCTAATTCTCTTCAAGAAATAACCTTAAAAGATAATACTAAAATAGAATATAATGAAAAAAATGGTAATATTTTTAAAATTTCATGGCCTAATGGGATTATTAGAGAATATAATATGCATAATTGTCTTTTAACGGAAGAAAGATTACCCAATAATAATTTAAAAAAGTATCATTATAGCGAATTTGACAAAGATAATCATGTGACAAACAAAACTAAACCTTTTATGACTGAATTTACTTCCGATGGGATAATTAAAAAATATCAATTATGTTTACAACAAGAAATTTTTTCTAACGGTATCATTCGTAATTATTATGCAAATTTTTTTCAAGATATTTCACCTAAGGATAATATTTTAAAAGAATATGATTTTTATACCCGAAAATTAATTAAAATTTTTTTTCCAAATAATTATATTAGAGAATATAGTTTGGCTAATGGTCATCTACTCAAAGAGATTTTTCCAAATGGTTTAATTAAATTATATAATCCTTTTGATGATTATTTATTTGAAGAAAAAGAACCTGACGGCACAAGAAAACAATACGATAGCCAGACTCATATCTTAAATCAAATTATTGATCCTAATGGGACTATAGTTAAAGCAATTTCAAAATCAGTTCTCAATAATCCTCAATTCATAGAAATAACTTTGCCTGATAAAACAATTATTGAATTTAATAAAGAAAAAGGATGGGTTACAAAAGAGATTACACCTCAAGGAATAGAAAAGAAAACTATCTTTGAATATTATCCAGAAGAACAAAAAATAAAACGCATTTTTTTCCCTAATAATTATATAAAAGAGTTTGATCAGGATGAGCGTTTAAGTAAAGAAATTTTTCGTGATGGTTCTACCAAAGAATATGATACCAATACAAATTTATTAAAAAAAGAAACTTTACCTAATGGAATAGAAATTATTTATGAATATATTCCACAAACTAATCATATTTTACGTAGTATTTATTCTAATGGATTAGTTATCGAACATGATTTAAATTTTTTTTCACAAAAAGATAAATGATGTTTTATATTCTTGAATGTTTTTTTATATTTTTATTTTTATTCTTCAAATTTGTTAAGTTTTATTGAAAAAATATAATTATTATTTAACTTATTACTTTTTTAATTTTTGTTTATTATAGCTAAGAGAAATTATGCATGAAATTTTTAAAAAAGATTAAAAACTAAATTAAATACAAAAATTCTATATTATCGAGAAATAGAATATTAAATCTAATTTAATTTTAAGATAAACATAACAAATATAAAATAGTATAATGAACAAATTACGAAAAAATATCTAAACAAAGTAAGTTTAATTTTTTTTTTTATGATGAATAATTTTCAATAGAAAAATTTTAAATTCTGTGATTTCAAGCAAATTAACGTCCTTTAATTATGATTTCAATTTAAACTTATTTTTTCGAAATAATGTAAATAAAAGAATGTTACAATATTACAGATTTTAAAAAATTTTATTTTTATATTTTGATTTTAATTAATTTTAAATATCAATAAAATACGAAAAACAATTAAAAATAATATTTTTAAAATTTAATCATTTAAATTTAAAATTATGCAATATTTTATTTCATAATTTTATTTCATATGGTTTCGAAGAATAATTATAATTTAAATTATTTTTATTTTCTTAAAAAATAGAATATCTTAAAAGCATTACAAAGGCGAGAAACAATAATGATCACAAATCATATTAATTTAAATACAAAATTCAACAAAAACAAAATTATTTTGTTTAAAAAAGCTTTATTATGTTTTATAATGATTTTATTTTTTTGTTGTGGTTTTTTATTTATAATAAACAAACATCAAATTATGGCAATTAAAACACAAAAAAATGATATAGAACATAAAATCAGAGGTATGCGTGTAGAATTATGGATGCTTTTAAAAAATAAACAACAATTAGAAGAACAAATTAATTTTTTACGATATAAAACGGAATATAAAAAGAAACTTATCGAACGAGAAAAAGAATATTATGAACTTAAAATTAAAATAGCAACACTTTATCAAGATATTGCTAAAAATACTAAAAAAGTAACTTTCAACCTGAGACCATTGATTAAAATAATAGAATAAAATTATTTAAATTTCTTTCTTGATATTTTTTTAACTTTTGTATATTTGTTACTGTTTAAAATTTTTTAAGACTAACCTATGGAAATTAGTCTTTTTTGTTTAAAGACTTAAAAATAATTTCTTATTTTTTCCCCCAGATATAAAGGTTTTATTGTCTCAAATAGTCAACGACTATAAATTAATAATCCTGATAAACAAAATTGTCATTATAGGTGTACATCACATAAATAATAAAAGTTAGTATTAAAAACTATCCAAAAATAACTTTAATTAACATTAACAAATTTATTTATTTTTTTTAAGAAAAAAAATTATTAATTTTTAAAAATGACCTAAATGCTAAAATCAACCAAATTATTAATTAATTTCTTGTTTTTGAAAATCACAAATGTTACTTGCTAAATTAAATATTTTTATCATTTATAAAATATTCTCTAATTTTTAAATCATATTTTGAATTAAGGAAATCCTAAATTAGATAATTTTTTGTGTTTTTCATTTTTTTGTAAGAAAAATAATAAAATAAATAAAAAATCTTAAAAAATTCCTTTTATTTTAATATTTAAAATAAAAAAAGATTCTGTAGGTAATGATATTCTTTGGACGGTATTTTTTAATTATTTTATTTCTATTTTTGACTGAAAAAACCTAAAAATTCTAACAACCGAACGATTCGGAAAAACATATTAATGAAAGTCATACAAAAAAAACAGCAAGCCATTAATTATTCATATTTTTGAGGAAAATGTTGGGTAACCAGGTATTCGACATTGTTAATATCATTAGCTAAAAAATAATCATGGGAAACAATTTTAGAAACAGTATATTTCAAAAGATGGCGCCCCCGCTGTTTCTCTAGCTTTAACAGATACCCGAATAATATAAAGAATTAAACAAATTAACCATAAAATAACTAATGAAATTGTAAAAAATTAGAATTTATGATTAACTTGTAAAATATTTTTCATATATAAATTATGAACCTTGATTTTTAGAAGCACATTAATTAAAAGAGTTTTTTTAAAAAGTTAAATTAATTTAACTTCAATGAGGTAATTATTTTTGTGACGAAGGCATACTATTATGGACAATTAGTTTTTGAGCCGCAATTTTTTTGCTTAATTCTATATTTTGGTTTATAAGATGATTAATAACCGCTGGCACAGCGTTATTCTTTCTCGCAATAAAAATTCGTCGTATTATTCTCGCTTGGACTAAATTCAAATCTTGTAAAATACGGATTTGTTGGTCAAAGTGTGACTGATTCGATTGATTATTATTCATTGCCATAACTGGATTAATATTCATCATGAAAAATATTGTTAAAAAACTAATGAAAAATAATATTAAAAAAGATAATTTATTTCTTACTGGTATCATTTAAATTATTGTTCCTTTATATAGTTTATCTATCCCTCAGCTGCTGGGTAATTTCGTAAAGAGAGTGGAGAAGATTATTCGAAATTAAATTTTTATAGTCTTTTCCTAAATCTTTTTGAAAATTCAGGATTCTTGATAACATTTCTTGGTATTTTTCAGGATGCTTCTAAGTCAGTGATATCGATCTTAATTTTACCTATTTTTTTAACTATTTCCGTTGTTTCATCACTTTGTAATTTATAAATTTCCACTCTTAATCTATTTTATCATCAGGAAAAGCTAGAAGTTTTTATTTTTTGTTTTTAATTTATAAATTTTTAGTTTCTAGTTGTTTTTAATGGTAATAATGATGATTTTAAGGTGTAGATTAAAATTTCAAGTGATGTTTTGTTGTTTCATCCGTTACTAAAAGTCGCTTTTTCTCGCATCTAAGGTCTTATTATTATGTATTTTAACTTTTTCCTTGAAGTGATGTTTAGGAATCTAAAATTTCTATCATAAATATGCATGATAGGGTAGGTTTTCTTTCATGGGTTCTGGAGGAAGTATTGTTGTTTGATTATTTATGTTAGTTCATTATCCGTTTTACTCGGTTAATTATTTTCACTCTTCGTACCTACCTTAGTCTAGCGGTATCTTCTTGGGTAGTTATTTCACCTCAACACACTTTAATGTTCTATTGTAACCTACCATTCTTGCATTCGGTCGGCTGACTATTTGACTTCTTAGGACGATCTTTATCTAAGGTAATGGGTTAAATTACCGTATTTATGCTTGTATTTATTCCCATGGAGTTCAATTAATTGTGTTATACCTCTTTTTTATTTTTGAAAAAAGTAAAAATAATTTTTTTCTTTATTAATTGTAATATTTTTCGGTTGTAGTGCGATTTGCGCCCGCATGAAAAAATAAATTTTAGAATCCTAAAATATTTTATTTTAAAAATAACAATAATTTCGTTAAAATCTTTTTAACTTTTTTACCTAACTATATAGTGAAACAATAAAATATTTTAAAAAAATATCTTTGGGAAATTAGTAAATTGTAAAAATTTTTATTATTAAAAAATCATTCAACGTTGATAACATTTGACTTAAACACAACATAAAGTAAAAAACATTATAACATTTTTAAATTTAACTTACTAATAATATTTACTTAGTTGGTTAAAAAAATATGAAATAAGATACTTCATTTGAAATTTAAAGCATAATTTTTTAAAAAACAAAAATGTTCAAAATAGAGTAGTACAAAATAGTACAAATTTTATTTTAAAAAAATAAAAAATTAATTTTTATTCTTTATTTTTTTAAAAATATTTTTTAGAAAAGATGTAAATGGAAAAATTTTATTTTTACTTTGTTAAAAGATAGAATTAATTTTTTTCAGATGTGCTCGTTAGTTAATTATTTTAAATATTATTTTTGTCGTTTGATGAAAGAAGATTCATATTAAAAAAAGATTTTTTGATTTAATTAAATAATTTTAATTTATTATTTATAATTTATGGTTATTATTTTTTTTATTTATTCGAAATCATATATAAATAAAAAATTATTAAGGAATAATTAGTAGTATTATTGAATTCAATTATTTTCTAAGTTTGTCAACAATTATTAATTATTCTTTAAATCTTTTTTAATGTTTTAATCCTGATTATGATTTACAATAATTTAATTATGTAGATTTTTTTAATTTATTGATGTTTTTATTAGCTAAATATAAATTTCAAATATAAAATTAAATAATATTTATTATTTATGATTTTCTTAAGAAGGGATTTTACTATGAAAAAACAAATTTTTTTATATTCATTTTTTAATTTTCTTTTTATAGTTGTTTTTATTTATTGTTACAACTTATTTGTTAAAAAATCAATAAAAAAAGAAATTATTGATGATTTGCTATATATTTTAAAGTCTGAGGGAAGGGGGGGGCCAATAGGAGATAAAGGTCCAATAGGAGATAAAGGTCCAATAGGAGATAAAGGTCCAATAGGAGATAAAGGTCCAATAGGAGATAAAGGTCCAATAGGAGATAAAGGACCAATAGGAGATAAAGGACCAATAGGAGATAAAGGACCAGAAGGAGATAAAGGACCAGAAGGAGATAAAGGACCAGAAGGAGATAAAGGACCAGAAGGAGATAAAGGTCCAATAGGAGATAAAGGTCCAATAGGAGATAAAGGTCCAATAGGAGATAAAGGTCCAATAGGAGATAAAGGACCAATAGGAGATAAAGGACCAATAGGAGATAAAGGACCAGAA
>JAUZLI010000001.1:0-234973 GCA_032884955.1 Candidatus Phytoplasma vignae | reverse complement strand
AGAAGGAGATAAAGGTCCAATAGGAGATAAAGGTCCAATAGGAGATAAAGGTCCAATAGGAGATAAAGGTCCAATAGGAGATAAAGGACCAATAGGAGATAAAGGACCAATAGGAGATAAAGGACCAATAGGAGATAAAGGACCAGAAGGAGATAAAGGTCCAGAAGGAGATAAAGGTCCAGAAGGAGATAAAGGTCCAGAAGGAGATAAAGGACCAATAGGAGATAAAGGACCAATAGGAGATAAAGGACCAGAAGGAGATAAAGGACCAGAAGGAGATAAAGGACCAGAAGGAGATAAAGGACCAGAAGGAGATAAAGGTCCAATAGGAGATAAAGGTCCAATAGGAGATAAAGGTCCAATAGGAGATAAAGGTCCAATAGGAGATAAAGGTCCAATAGGAGATAAAGGTCCAATAGGAGATAAAGGTCCAGAAGGAGATAAAGGTCCAGAAGGAGATAAAGGTCCAGAAGGAGATAAAGGTCCAGAAGGAGATAAAGGTCCAATAGGAGATAAAGGACCAATAGGAGATAAAGGACCAATAGGAGATAAAGGTCCAGAAGGAGATAAAGGTCCAGAAGGAGATAAAGGTCCAGAAGGAGATAAAGGTCCAATAGGAGATAAAGGACCAATAGGAGATAAAGGACCAGAAGGAGATAAAGGTCCAATAGGAGATAAAGGTCCAATAGGAGATAAAGAAAGAAGCATTTACAGCAGATATTTTTTGGGAAGAATAAAAGCAGATGAAGAACATCCCCTAAGGATATAAAGGTCTCCCTGAGGAAGCACCATACATTAATACGCCAAAATATTTTCATGGCAATTGTCTTTTAAAAGATAAAACAAAAAAAAACAGAAGATTAAATATATGTTCAATCTTATTTATAACCAGTGTTATGATAACTGCTTAAAAAAGTATAATAACAGTGTTCTTAAAATGTGGAGTGGACAAAATAATTAGTCAAGGTATCCATCTGCTTATCATTACGACTAAAAAAAAGAAATCCTGGAGTCATGTTAATTAGCGCCAGGGAAAAGATGATAAAAAATTGTCAGCAACTTATCTCAACGGATCCAAAAGGGATTATTTATAACAACTTGGAGTATCCTAAAACTGCAACAAATTAGGAAATAAACACTTCAATATTCAAATATAAACTAACTTTTTTATTAGTCGGAGAAACAATATTAATTAAATTTATAATAAATTGAATATTTTTATTATCCACTTCAATATTCAAATATAAACTAACTTTTTTATTAGTCGGAGAAACAATATTAATTAAATTTATAATAAATTGAATATTTTTATTATCATTATTAATTTATTTTATTATTCATTTATTTAACTATTTTTTTCTAATATGTTTATATTAAAGAGGTTTTAGTATCTTGTTATAAGTATTTTTTAACTCTTTTTTTGAAAATTGTTTTTAAAATCAATAAATAATTTTTGTAAAAAATGTTTGATTAATTTTAATTTATTATTTGATTATTATGATGAAAAAATTAAATATTAAAAAATTACTACTCATCAATAATAGAAAGATTTAATATTTTTTTAAATAATTTTATTTTATTAAATTTTTTTTTTTTTTTTTTTTTTTTTTTTTTTTTTTTTTTTTTTTGAAATAAAAAATAAAATTAACTAATTTTTCATAATATTATGAATTTATATAAGAAAAATTTTTGCTATATACATATTTACAAATTTTTTTATTTAGAAAATATGATCTTAAAAATAAAAAAAAAGTTAAATTGTTCATTATTTTAAAACAATTTAACCATTTACTTGAATTAATCAATTTAATTAATCAATTTTTCAAAATGGATATAAAATATTTTTTCATATATCCAAAAATATTTTTTATATCACAAAAAAACATTCTAAAATTAAAAATATATTTTATTTTTAAAAATAAAATTTTATGCAATAATTCGAACATAAACAATATTTTATGATTCATTTAACATTGTTAAGTAATAATAGAATTTATTACTTTATCCACAATGTTAAATATAACCAAAATAATAATCAAAAATAAGATATTAATATAAATCATTCATCTTATTTTAATTACTTAAAAATTTTTTTATTTCAATAATGTTAATTATTTTTTATCTATTGTTAATAATATCCGTTGGTTTTTTAATAGATAATTTGTAAACAGGATACATAATAGAAAGAATGCAAAAAGATAAAATGCAAAATATTGAATTACTTATGAAACGAATATTTCTGATGAATAAATTTTTGATAGTAAAAAAACCTGTTGTTGATAAATCCAACCATGTGTCCAAATCTTCTGATTTTGTAACAGGTAATAGTAGTTTTTCCATCATTTCTTCGATAAATTTTTGATCAGTAATAACAAAGTTAAAGATATTAGAACCGCTGCTTTGATATATTTTACTCAACATTTTAATGGCTTCGCCTAATTTACCATGATTTAACCAAAATAAATTTATTAAAAAACATAATAAACTAAAAATAATACATTCTATTAAAAATATTTTCATTGTATTATACATATTAGAACCTAAAGCTCTCAAAATTCCTATTTCTTTTTGTTTTAAACGAATTGTTATTTTGAAATACATGCAAATCATTAAAAAAGGTATAATAAGGGGTAAAAATGATAATAATGATAAAATGTATTTTTTTTCTATAATTAGTATTGACGACTGACGATAATAAAAACTAATAAATTTTAAAATAGTAAAATCAAACCATGATTTTCCTTGGTCAGCTGTAAATACAGATGACATTATAGGTAATGATATGATCGATATCATTATTATAGGAATAATGAATAAATTAATAAACAAAAACATTTTTTTTAATTTGAAATTATTAAGAGCCATTTTGAAAACTGTCGTCCATTTAAGATAACTTGGTAAAGATTTAAAATCTTGAGGTTCGTAAGTAACTTGAGGAATACTATTTTCTGTAAGTTTAAAATTTGTTTCATTTTCATTTAACGTTTTGAATTGGTTGATTAATTCTTCACTGTTAACTTTCTTTAACTCAACTTTTTTATTTGCATTATTTGTTTTATGAATTAAATCTTCTTTAATTTGACCATCTTTTATTTTGATAATACGATCTGCATATTTATAAGCATGATGAATATCATGACTGATAATAATTACTAATTTTTCTTTTGAAATATTTTTTAATTTATCAAATACTAATTCAGATGTTTCAGGATCTAAATTGCCAGTTGGTTCATCAGCTAAAATTATTTTAGTTTCTTTAACTAAACAACGAGCAATGGCTATTCTTTGCTTTTGCCCACCCGAAAGTTCATTGATTTTACTATATTTAATAAAAGGTTCTAAATCTAAATCAGTTAATAAAGCGTCTATTTTATTCTCATCTATTTTTTTGTTTTGTAATTGAGCAGCTAAAAGAATATTTTCTCTAACATTTAAATTTTCAATTAAATAAAATTCTTGAAAAATAAATCCAATCATACCATTTCTATAATTATCTAGTTGTCTTTGCGTCCAATTTTTAATAGGTTTATCTGTTACAAAAACTTCCCCTGAATCGAAATTATTCATTCCTGATAAAATATCAATCAAGGTAGACTTACCACAACCAGATTTACCCAAAATAAAAATCATCCCTGTTTTAGGAAAACCGACAGTAATATCAGTTAGTGCTTGATTTTTTGATAGATGATTTCTTATTTTTTTTATATATATTTTATTTAATTTTTCTGTTTTTAACATATAAATACACCTTTTTTCTTTTTAACAAAAATATTATCTAATGAAAATTATATAATAATTTATTCTTATTTTTTCGCAATTTTAACATAATTATTTAAAGATTACAAATATTTTGAAACATAATTGTATTTATTTATACGAAGTATCTAAAAATAATAAATTATTTCTTTAAAATTACAAATTACATTTTATTTTAACAACATAATATTGAAAAAAATAAAAAAACTGCTGTTTATAGTGAAAAAGTTTTAATTATTATTATTTTATTTTTAATAAAAAAATTCACCTGTATTGTAATTTATGATCATCTATTAGTATGAATTAAAGTTATAATTTTTATGCATATATATTTTTTTAATTGAGGAGAAAAAAATGATTATTAAATTATTTAAAAATAAATATTACTTTTATTATTTTATAATTTTTTTAATAATTACTATTTTGTTAGGATTTATTTATTTCGTAAGAAATATTTTTATTTACAGTTATTATTTAAACAAACAAGAACAAATTAATTTAGCCAAAATGGAAATTAATATAAAAAATAAAAAATTAAATAAAAAAATTACAGAAGATAATAAACGATTGAAATCAATTCTTTATCATTTGAGATCTTCTTCTTTTATGGTGAAACACGATGATGGAACTGTTGAATATTATAATTTGTTAACAAATAATTTAATTAAAAGAAAAAGTCCTCAACAAGGAACTAGCATTTATAAATATGATCAAAAAACTGGCAAAATAATAGAACTAATTCAATATTATAATGATGATGATCAAAAAATTGAATTTATAACTCAATATAACAAAGATACAGGAAAAATGGTTAAAAAAATTCAATATAAAAAAGACAATGGAGCGATTCACCACATTATTGAATATGATAAAGATACAGGAAACAAAATTAAAGAAATTAATTATCAAAACGATAGGCAAAATATTAATTATATAAATGAATATGATAAAGATAATGGAAAAAGAATTCGATATATTGGATATAAATTTAATTCAGGAGGTATTAATTTTATTGAAGAATACAATAAAAATAATGGTCAAAAACTTAAACTTATTAAATACAAACCTGATGGCATCAACATTCAATATGAAGAAACATACGATCCTTTATTAACTGGCAAATTGAAATTTAACATATTATCTTCTTAGTTAGTGTATAAGATAATTAAAAGAAAAAATATTTTTAATAAAAAATTAAAATAATAAAATAAAAAGTCAAATTTTTTTTTTATCTTTGGTATATAATAAAAATTTGACCTAATATTTTTTTTGTTTTTTAATTTAAAAATAGAATTATTATACCAATTTATAATAATAAAATAATGATTTTATTTTTTGAACTTAATTATTGTTATTTTACAATAATTAAAAATTTGGGAATTATCTTTTGGCATTAGAATTTTAAATTTAATTCTTCTAATTCTTTATGAATATATTTGATCCAACTGGGGTATTTTTTGTCTAATAAGTATTTCAAAGCATAAAAGAAACAGTATCCATCTCCTAAAGTATCAGTAGGTTCCAGAATGTAAAAATGATTATTGTCAATATTGCACATATTTAATTCTATATAATCAGAATTCGATAAAGGAACGTAAGAAATTAATTGGTCATTAAAACTGTTTAGTGTATTTTTATTATATTTTTCTATATTTAAAATTATTTTTTTATTTAATTTTTGAGCTAAAAAATCTAAAGTGCCTTGTATTAATATTCTATTAGCAGTGGATAATTTCCCGTTTGAAACTTGATCAAAAATTGTTTTTGTATCTTGATCTTCTGCTTCTAATATAATTTGGTAATTTGTTTTCATTTCATTTTGTATTTCATTAGATGAAATTAATTTTTCTACTTGTATGATTTGTTGCAAGCCCAAAAGAGCTAATTTTCGTGCTATTTTTTTTTCTTCTAGAATCGTATCGGGATTTTTATATTCAATTTTTTCCGTATTTTTTTTATGTTCGATTTTTTCTTCATTTTTGAATAAATTCATTTTTATTATTAAAAAACTAATTATAAATATAATAGTTGTTATCATTAATGAACAACAATAAAAAAACTTAATATTTGGACATTTTAGAAGCAAATATTTTTTTCCTTCGTTTCTAATAATTTATTTTATAATTTCTTTTATGTTAATTTTTTTCACATAATAAGAAAGTTTGATGATATTTGATTTAATTCGATTAATATCAAAAAGATAATTTTTAAATTCTAAAATATAAATTAGATATTTATTATTATAATAATAGGGTTACTAAACTACATAAAATAACAAATCATAATAAAAGAAAAACGTTATAATAAATTTAACATCAAATTTTATTTCGGGTAGGATATTTATTTGCAAATAAATCGAAAATAATTATTAAATAAACTTTTTGTGTAATTTATTAAAAAATTAATCTTAGATAACAAGTTCATATTTAATCACACTAAATTTTTAATGGAGAACTTAATTTTTTTCATATTTAAATTTTTATTTGATCAAAATTTTTTTAAAAACTTGCTTTTTGATTGTAGCAAAATTTTCATATTTTATTTAAAAAAATTAAAACAAAAAATGTATGAAAATTTTATAATTTTAATTTATTTTTTTTATTAATATGTTGCAATTACATATGTTATTTGATGTCATTTTTATCAAAAATTATTTTATTTAATTATGGTTTGTCTTTGTGAATATGTTTATATATTATGATAAAAAACATTGTAAATAATATTCATTTATAATTTTAAATGAAAGGACCTAATTTGTATGTTAGAAAAAACATGACAGTGAAAAATTATTGAATAAATATTTTTTTAGGTGGATTAGCTCAATATAGCGAAGACGAAATAATAATTTAAAAAACCAATAGATTAAAAATTTTGTATAAACAAATTCAACATTTTTTGTAATTCAATAGCTAATTTTTTCAAAATTATCAATTATTAGATAATTTTCTTTTATTTCAACACATTAGTATTTCTGTGTCATTACAAAATAAAAAATTAATCCAAATATATAATATTGATAATATTTTGTAAAAATGAGAAATATATAATGTCTCAAACAGACAACAACAAAGACTAGAGTAAAATCGCTAGAACTATAGTTAAAAACATCTTGAAAAATTATTTTACTTTTTATGACTTGAAATTATTATATAATTATACCAATATTATTATTGAAACGAAAGATAAGAAAATTATTTTTCATAAAATAAAAAGCATCATGAAAAAATTTTATTATACTATGTTATTAAATGAAAATGATTTCGATATTAATGAAAAATATATCATTTACAAAATTCCATTCACCTTTAAAAGATTTTTTCATAAGTAAATTAATTTTTTTATTTTGCTTATTTTTATTTAATTTTTATATACAACATTTGTTGGTCTTGTTTCATATTTATTATATTTTTCGCGTAATTTTATTTTTTTGATGTTTATCTAATAAAAAAATATATTTATTATTTTTTTATTATTTGAAATAAATTTTTTTTTGTTTTAACAATTCTTGGGCTAGTGGTGTCGCGATTCTTCCGCGAGCAGTTCTTTTAATATAACCTTCTTTGATTAAATAAGGTTCATAAACTTCTTCAATTGTAAAAATTTCTTCTCCAATTGTAGTGGCAAGATTTTTAATTCCTACTGGTCCGTTATGAAATTTATAAACTAAATTAATTAAATAATGATAATCTGTTTCGTTTAAACCATTATTGTCGATTTTTAATTGATCTAAAGTTTCTAAAGCAATTTTATGAGTAATTATTTTATTGGAAAATATTTCAGCAAAATCTCTAGTTCTACGAAATAAACGATTAGCTAATCGAGGGGTACCACGGCTTCTTCGCGCTAATTCTAAAATTGCTTTTTTTTCAATTTGACTTCCATAAACTTGCGCTGTTCTTTTGATAATAGCATTTAATTCATCTACTGTATAATAATTTAATTTTAAAATTAAACCAAAACGATCTCGCAAAGGAAAAGTAATATTACCGAATTTTGTCGTTGCTCCCACTAAGGAAAAAGGTGGCAGATTTATTCTAATTGTTCTTTTTTCTTCGTTTTTACCAATGATAATATCCAAGAAATAATCTTCCATTACAGAATATAAAATTTCTTCGACATTCCGTGGCAGACTGTGAATTTCATCAATAAACAAAACATCACCTTTTTTTAAATTACTGAGAATTATGGTTAAATCACCAATTTTTTCAATGTGTGCAGCACTTATCATTTTAAAACCTACTTTTAATTCGTTTGCGATAATTTTGGCTAAAGTAGTTTTACCTAAACCAGGTGGGCCATAAAATAAAAGATGATCTAAAGTTTCTTTTCTTTGTTGAGCTGCTTTTAAATAGATTTTTAGTATTTTTTTCAAATGTTCTTGACCCAAATATTGGTTTAAAGTTTGAGGTCTTAAAAATTGTTCTTCCTCTTTTAGTTGAATTTTATTTTCTTTATTTATTTTTTTTTTATCCAATTTGTTTATCCTTTTTTTCTCCTAAAAGTTGTAACGCTTCTTTTAACATGGATTCTAAGTTTTTGTTGGGTGTTAATTGAGGTAAAATTTCTTTGATTTGTTTTATTGAAAAACCCATATGGTTTAATGCTGTTTGAATATCTTTGAGCTCAGAACTTACTATATTTTTCGGCAAAAAGTGATTATTTTTCCAATGAAAAATAATTTGTTGAGCTGTTTTCGTCCCAATACCTGGGAATTTTATTAAATAAGCAATATCATCATTTTGTATTGCTTTTTGGGTTTCGTTGAATAAGGAAGGTTCAGAAATTATCATTGCATTTTTTGGCCCAATTCCAGGAATTTTAATTAATTGATGAAAAAAATCGAGTTCTTTTTTTTCTAAAAAACCATATAAAGTTTTTTTTTCTTCTTTAATATGACAATAGGTAAAAATTTTAATTTTTTGTTTTAAGTCAAAATAATTGGTATTAGCAAGATAAATAATGTAACCAATATCATTATTTTCTAAGATAATAAAATTATTCTGAATATCCATCACAATACCTTTGATATAATAAAACATAACGCCATCCATTGCTTAAACTGTTGCTTTTATTATAACATTTTTCTTATGTGTTATTTCTTTAATTATTTTAGTAATTCGAAAAGAAACAAAAATGTTAGAATTGCTATATAGATTATTTATAATTATCAATAAGAGAAAGCGAGTCCTTTAATAGTTGTATTATGTTTCGATTTGATTCTGATATTATTCCTTCTTCTTTTGATTTTTATAATCAAAATGATGTTTTAATTGCTATTAGAAAAATAGAAAAATGGTTAATCAACAATGATTATTGTATAGATATTTCGCTTTCTTTTTCTTCGCTTGACAAGGTATATCAACGTTTTCTTGTTAATTCATCTAACAAAATTAATCCTTTTTTATCTTATAACTTATTTTCTAATTATCAGGAAGTAAAAAATTTATTTTTCAATGATATTAAAAAAATTCAATCTAAGTATGTTTTTTACAAAGAAGAACAAATTTTAATTCAAGAACTAAAACAACAAATACAAAAAAATATTGTTCTCAAAAAAGAATTTCAGCAAGAGTATTTGCGTAATTATAAATTAATTATCGAAGATACTAATTCACATTTAAACAAAAATCAAACTTTAGTACAAAAAATACAAAAAAGTCAAATACAGAATAAACAACAATTGTTAGTTCAAAAAGAAAATTATTATCATATTGCTCAAAAGAAAAAAGAGATTATTCGACAAAATTTTCATCAACAAAATGTTCTTTTGAATAACAAAATTAAACAAATTAATTTGTTGCATCAAAATAATTTAGATAAACTTCACAATATTTATCAAAAAAATACTCAAAAAATTATTACTGGTCAAACTAAAATTAAAACAAATTTTTTGATTCAAACGCGTAAAATTGAAATTTTTTTTCAAAAAAAATTAAAGCAACATCATCAAATTTTGGAAAAAGAACAAATAGAATTTTTACAAAGTAAGAAATTTTTAGATACTAAAATGAATTCTTTTTTTCAACAAAATAAATTATTGATTTTTTTTTTCATTCAGAAAGTATCTAAAAATCATTTTCAAAATTTTTATTTGCTTATGAAAGAAACACACCAAAAATTTTTTTTATACTTAAAAAAATTACATCTTTGGCGCAAAGAATATATCAAAATGTTTGTTCATAACAATGAATTAAATGATAAATTATTAGAACAACAGAAAATACAAATAAAAATTTTAGCTTTAGCAAAAGAAAATAATATTTTTTGGTATCAAAAAGAACAAGAAATGATGCATATTGATAAAAATAAACAAATGCATATTTTAGAACAACAATTAAAAAATTTTGAAATACAAAAAAAATATAAAATTATGATAACAGAATTAAACGAGGAACAGAAAAAAAATCAAATTGAAATTCAACAATTACGTGTTCAATATCAAACTACATTGCAGTTATGTGATTTAAATTACAAAAAAGAAAATATATTGTGTTCAAAAGAAATAAAACAAAAAAAAGTTTTATTACAAAAACAACTTAAATTAGAAATAATTAAATTTAAACAAGAATCTTTGCAAAATATTATTACATATTGTAAAGAAATTATCAAATTAAAAACTGATTTGGCTAATTTAAAATGCGAAAAAGAAAAAAAATTAAAAGTACAACAAAAAATTTTAGAAAATAAGAAAAAAATTTTTTTACAACGAACTAATTCTATTAAAAATCAAATACAATTGGATATTGATTCTTATTATGAATTTTATTCGCAATATCTTTTTAATTTACAAAAAATAATTAATGAGTTAGTGGCAATTCACAATAAACAAAAAGAAATTATTAAAAACATCCAATTTTACTTTTCAAAATTGTTAGTTTCCTATTTGTCGATGGATGATTATTATTTATTCGCTTCTAATAATGTTATAGATGCTTTGTATGATTGTGTAACAATTTTTTATGATAAATTTCAAGATAAACAATTTGATTATCATTTTTTATTACAAGAAAAAATACATATATTTCAAGAATGTATTTTGGAACAAAAAATTAATTTTTATTATCTTATTTCTAAATATTTTGAAAAAAATATGAATTTAGTTAATGAACAGTTAAATAAAATTAAGTCTAAATATGAAACAAAACAAAATTATAATTATGGTGAATTTGATAATCAAATTAAAATTTATGAAAAGTTTAATGTATATTTTAAAAAAAAATTATCTTTTTTGCGAAAATACAAATTGAAACAAAAAAAATATAAAGAAAAAAAAAATAAAAATTTAAAAAATAAACAAATCAAAATGTTATTAAAATATAATAAGTTACAAACTAAAATGTTTGTTATTAATTCTCGCATAGCTTATTATAAAAAAAATCCTAATACTACTTTATCCAAAATTGCTTTATGGTTTTGGAAAAAAAATTTTTTATCTTGTTGGAATGCCATTTGTAAAAATTTTATTTCATATGGAGAACAATTAATTAATCCATATAATAATACTTTAATTAAAATTCAAAAATTTTTGGATATGTATGTTATCAAAATGAAAGAACAATTTAAAAATAAAACAAATAAGATGATTCAAAAACATTTTTGTTTTATTTCATCTTTTATGGAGACAATTCATCATTTAGAACTTAATAATATATTTCATTATTATAAAAAAACTAAAAATAATATCAATACAAACATAAATTTAATTCGGACTAAAATAAATAAAGAAATAAGCAAAATCAATCAACAAAAAAATTTAATTAAAGAAAATTTCAATGATGTTTTAGCCGAGTTAGAATTAGAATCACGACAAAAAATTTATAAAAACACCATAAAACAAAAACAAGAAAATTTACGATTAAAAAAACAATTTAAAAAGCAACAAGAATTTCTTAATACAATTCATAGCTCTTTAACAAAACAACAAACAATTTTGGCAATTTATCAAAAAAATGAAGAACAAAAAAATTTATTTTTTTCTCGCACTATTACTGATCAGTATGAAAAAAAATATTTAATTTTAATCAAAAAAATTAAACACAAACAAAATAAAACAATTTTAAGTACTAATTATATTAAATACAAAAATTATTTCAAAAGTTATATTTCTAAAATGTCATGGTTTTATAAATTAACCAAAGAAAAATGGAAAATATATCAAAAACATTTGAGTAATATCAGAAAACTTAATCAGGGTATTGATGCTCAAATTTTTTGGTATAAAAAATTTTATTTTTTATGGGCTGAATAAATAAGTTCAGAAATTTGCATTTAATTATTTTTTAAAATTATGCGAAAAATAATTATACTATAGTTAATATAAAGGACGCATGATATAATATTAAATGTTAAAAAATAGAATCTATTTTCTAAAAGACTTTATATATAATTGCATTTTCTAATATTTTTTTTTGATCTTTTTTATATAACTAAAAACTATATTTTAATATAAATATATTTTGTTATTATATTTCGAGGAAATAATTATGGATATAGGGATACGAATTAGAAATTTGAGACTTCAAAATAAATTAACACAAAAAGAACTATCTATTAAATTAAATGTAACCAGTGGTTATATTTCGCAAATAGAAAATAATTTAGTGTCTCCTTCTTTAAAATTTTTGTTACAATTATGTGATTTTTTTCAAATATCTATATCATTATTGTTTCAAAATAAACCTAATATAGAATTAATAAATAAAAAAGAAGATTTTTTAATAATTTCAGATAATCAATTAAAAAATACTGTTTATCATTTTTTCCCCAATATAAATCAAACAAGAATTAAAGCAATGATGATTAAAGTTGAACCTCAAGGGCAAACTCAAATAAATAATCAATTTTATCAAGATGAATTTGGTTTAGTTGTCGAAGGAGAAATGACTTTATTTATTGGTAAATTACAATATTTATTGAAAACAGGGGATGTTTTTTATTTAGCGACAAATAAAGAATATTATTGTTTTAATCATAATTTGCAAATATTACGTTTTTTGAAAGTAATGATATCTAATCGTCCATCTTTATAAAAATATATAAAAAAAAATATCAAAGAGGAATAGTATAATGAGAAGAATGATAATCATAGGCAATTGGAAAATGTATAAATGTAAAGATGATTCGATGGATTTTATTTTTAAAATTAATGAAAAAGTTCCTAATCGCAAACAAGTAGAAACAATTATTTTCCCTCCTATGATTTTATTAGATGCATTGACTAAGATAGAAGGGGCAAATTTAAGAATAGGAGCGCAAAATATTTTTTATAAAGATGAAGGTTCTTATACTGGAGAAACTTCTCCCAAAAGTGTTGCTGATTTGGGAATTAGGTATGCTTTAGTAGGTCATAGTGATAGGAGAATTTTATTTGGAGAAACTGATGAAATTGCAAATCTTAAAATTTCAGCAGCATTGGTTCATAAAATTTATCCTATAGTTTGTTTAGGAGAAACTTTGGAAATAAAAAACAAAAATCAAACTGAATTTTTCTTAAATAATCAATTAGGGCGCATATTGAAAAATATTCAATCTATTGATTTAGAAAACATTATTTTTGCTTATGAGCCTATGTGGGCAATTGGCACAGGTCAAAATCTTGAACCTGAAGTGGCAAATCAAATTATTGGTTTTATCAGAAAAAAGGTTTCTATGTTGTTTTCAGAAGAATTAGCACAAAAAATTAGAATTGTTTATGGTGGTTCTGTTAATAATTCCAACGCAGAAAGTTTTTTGATACAATCAGAAATCGATGGTATTTTAATAGGTAAAAATTCTTTACAAATTAATGATTTTTTGTTTTTAACACGGATAGCATCTCTAAAACATATTCAAAAAAAATATTTACATTAAAACAAAATAATTATGTATTACATCATTTCAAAACAATTTTTTTATAATAAATCTTTTCTTATTTTTATCAAATATTTTCGAAAGAAATTTATATAAAACATGAAATTAGAATACTTAAAACAACTTAATCAAGAACAATTAGAAATAGTAAATTCTACTGCAAAAAATTCTATTTATGTTATTGCTGGAGCAGGAACAGGTAAAACCCGAACTTTAACTCATCGTATTGCTTTTTTAATAAAATATTTGAATATCCCGAGTGAAAAAATTTTAGCAGTTACTTTTACTAATAATGCTGCGCAAGAAATGAAACAACGTATTAAAGAAATGTGCGGAGATCATTCATTTTTTAATCTTACTGTTACTACTTTTCATGCTTTAGGGTATAAAATTTTAAAAAATTATATAAAATATTTGGATTTTGATTTAAATTCTAATTTAACTTCTGATTTTAGTATTATTGATGAATCAGAAAGTAAAAAAATTATTAAAAAATGTATAAAGGATTTAGGCTTGGATAAGAATCATTATCTTGCTAATGATGTACAAAAAAATATTTTTCTGACAAAAATAGGCATGATCAAACAAAAAATTTTAAGTGAAATAGAACAAAATTGTCAATATGAGGAATATGAGGAATGGTTTGTTAATAACTACCGAACAGTAAAATTCAAATCGCCAGAATATCAAATAATTTATCAAAATTATGAATACTATTTGCGAAGAAATAATTTGATAGATTTTGATAATTTAATTATTTATTCATATCAACTTTTAAGTAATTATCAAGAAGTTGCGGAATTTTATCAAAAGAAATTTAATTATGTATTGATTGATGAATTTCAAGATATTGATTTAATTCAATATCAAATTATAAAATTAATTAGTCAAAAAAAACAAGTTTTGGCTGTAGGTGATCCTAATCAAAATATTTATAGTTTTCGTGGGGCTGATATTTTGTGTAGCAATTTATTTTTGCAGGATTTTAAAGCTTCTATAAAACATTTAACGCAAAATTATCGTTCAACTAATAATATTTTAGCAAAAGCTAATCTTTTAATAAATTTTAATTATTGCAAAAAAGATAATGATTTTCGAAATTTTTTGAAAAGTAATTTAGATAATGGGCCTGATGTTATTTATCAACATTTTGAAAATTCCGAACAAGAAGCGCAATTTATTTTGGAAAACATTAAAGCATTATTATCAAATAATTATCAATATAAAGATATAGCTATTTTGTATCGTTTGAATCATTTAAATAGAGATATCGAAAATTTATTAATTACTGCAAATATTCCTTATCGTATTCAAGGATATGTTAGTTTATATAAAAAAAAAGAAATTAAAGATATTATTGCTTATTTACAAATTTTAATGAACCCTCAAAAAGATTTTTATTTAAAAAGGATTATTAATATTCCATCACGTAATATAGGGAATAAAACTGTGGCTGTTTTAGAACAAATAGCTGAGCAAAAAAAAATTACTTTGTTCGAAGCGATAGAATTTGTTTCTAAAAGTGATTGCGTTAATAAACATTTACAAAAAAAAATAAAGTCTTTTTATAATATTTTTCAAAAATTAAAAGAAATTTTTGATAATGCTGAAATATGCAATTTATCTAATGTTATTTTTTTAATAGATGAAACGATTAATTATTCTCGAAAATTAAATCTTATTCAAAATGTAAAATTAGACATAAATCATGACATAAATGCTAATTTGCAACAATTACAAAATATATTATCAAGTATAGATAAGATATCCGAAGGTAATTTTAAAGAAAAAATAATTTCTTTTTTAGAAAAAATTACTTTGTTTAATGAAGAAACTAATGATATACAAATCAATAATCATATTATTCTGTCATCTATTCACAAAGCAAAAGGTTTAGAATTTAAAGTTGTTTTTACTATCGGTTGGGAAGAAAGTGTTTTTAATGCTGATAAAGAAAATGACTTTATAAATGATAATGTTCAATCTTTTGAAGAAGAAAGACGTTTAGCTTATGTGGCTATAACAAGGGCTAAAGAACTCTTGTATATTAGCAGCGCTAAAGAACGTATTATTTTAGGTAAGTTGTGTATTTCAAAACCTATTTCTTTTATTAAGGAAATGAAATTAAATAAAAAAAGTAATTATTATAGATATCGCAATAAATATTGTTTAAAAATGCCAAAATCTTCACCTAAATCAATTTTTGATTTTTATAGGATAGGGAGTAAATTAAAACATGATATATTTGGCACAGGAACTGTTATTTCTTTTGATGAAAAGCAAAAAATAGTAGTTATTGTTTTTGAACCTCCACATGGCATAAAAAAATTCACTACCGCAACGTCTGCTTTATCCAAAATAAATCCAAAATAATTAAAAAATAAAAAATATTTAAATAATGATACATTTATATTTAAATTATTTGGAATATAGATGATTATCATTTGGATCCATGAATCCTCTCCAAAATAATTTAAAAAAAATGAAATAAAATAAAAGAAAGAAGTTGTTGTTAAATGTATACATATCAAGGTGAAGATTATCAAGAAATAATTAATAAAAAACCTATTGTTTTGGTTGATTTTTATGCTGAATGGTGTGGGCCATGTAATAAAATGGCTCCTATTCTTGAGGAAATATCTTCAATATATCAAAATATTTTTTTTTGTAAAATAGATGTTGATGAATATTTTTCTTTAGCAAAACAAAATAAAGTTAACGTTTTTCCAACTTTAATTTTATATTTTCAAGGGAAAGAAATTAAACGTCAGTTGGGTTTTTGTTCTAGAACGGAAATATTGAATTTTTTAAAAGTTTAGTTTACTAGTAGAATAAAATATTGGTTTGATATTATGAATGGTGTTTTTTTTATTAACAAACAAAAAGGAATGACATCATATGATGTAGTTCGTCAAATTAAAAAAAAATTTGGTTTGCTAAAAGTTGGTCACACTGGTACTTTAGATCCTTTAGCAGAAGGTCTTTTATTAATTTTAGTGGGGAAAGCAACAAAATTAAATTTTTTATTTTCAGATTTAGATAAGCAATACACTGGTACTATAATTTTTAATAGAAAATATGATACTTTGGATATAGAAGGAAAATTACTAGCTGAAAGTAATCAATTGTTGCAAGATAATATGATTCAAACAGTTTTTGGTTATTTTCATCAACAAAAATACTGGCAAAATCCTCCCATTTATTCTGCACTCAAATTTAAAGGACAAAGATTATATCACTTAGCACGAAAAAATATGAATATTATAATTCCGTCTCGAAAAGTTTTTATTTATCGTTTGACTAAAACTTCTTATTTGCAAAATAATAAAGTAGATTTTTTTGCTCATGTTTCTAAAGGTACTTATATCCGTAGTTTAGCTAATGATATTGCACAAAAACTTAATACCTATGGGGCTATTGCTAAACTTTGTCGTACTGCAATTGGTTTTTATTCATTATCTCAAGCTCAATATTTAAATCAAATTACATTAGAACATATAATTCCAGTAGAAAAATTTTTTCAAAATTATCCTAAAATTATTTTAAATGACTACTTAATTAACTTAGTAAAAAATGGAATATATTTAGATGAAAGACAAATTAGTACACATAGACCTTTTGTTGTATTAAATAAACAAGAAGAAATGATTGCTTATTATGAAGTTGTTGCTAAATATAAATATGCTCCTAAATATTATTTTTAATTTTTTATGTTTCAATATTTAATTAATTTTATTGTATATATTTTATTTATTATTTAATAGTATAATAAAATTTTTTGGTGTGGATAATGAGATTCGAACTCACACGAGAAATTTTTCTCACATGCCCCTCAAGCATGCGCGTATACCTATTTTCGCCATATCCACAAAATCAAAATAAATTATTTTGTAAAATTCAAATTTTATTCCAAAGAAAAAATGTAAGGAGACAAAGTATTATTATTTTCAATTTTTTCGATTTCTAAATGAGGATATTTATTTTCTAAAAAATTTTCAATTTTGATTAATTGTTTTTCAAAAAGAGGTTTTTTATGATAAAAAATAGTTAAAAATTTATTTTTATTTTTAATCATTTTGGTTAATACATTTTGAATTAAAAAAATTAAATCTTTACCATGGAAAATAAATTTACCTTTTAAAATCGCTAAAAAATTATTTTTTTTCGTTTTGATATTTTTAGTATAAGTGATTTCGCTGATTTGATTTTTTTGAATATTTTTTTTCATATTTGTTAAATTTTTTTTAATATTTAGATTTTCATCAAAAACCAAAAGAGCACTATAACTTTGCGCAATGTTTGCGGAAGGTATAATATAAATATTTATATCTGAAAATAAGTCTATAATTTTTTGAATATTTGGTATCATTTGAATATTATTTGGTAGAATGATTACATTTGGTAATGAAATTTTTGCAAAAATATCTTTTAAAATTTGTTCATAATATTTATGTTTGTGCAAATCAATAGTATAATCTACCTTTAAATCTTTAAAAATATTTTGTACTTCTTCGCCAGAAACAAAAGCAATTAAAATATAATCTTTTGACAAACTAACATTATTTGGTATTGGATTATTTGTTTTGATTATCTTTTGATTTTTGCATTGTTCTTGCATGTTGTCAATTTTAGATTTTAGTAAACAACCATGTGATAATAAATAAGTCAAAACATAACCTGGTTCATTAGTATGAATGTGGATTTTTAATAAATCTTTATCTTTTAAAAAAATTAAAGAGTCGCCTTTTTGTTTAATTTTTTGGGTTTCTTTTTCTGTATCAAAGTCAAAAGGTTTGTTCAATTTGATAATAAATTCAGTACAATAATGATATTTAATATTATTATTTGCTACATTTCTATTTATTATGTTATTTGCGGAAGAAAAATTTTGATTTATTATATTTTCTTCTTTTAATTCGATATTATTTAAATATAATAACATACCTTCCAAAATGGAAATGAAACCTGCGCCTCCGCTATCTACAACTTTTGATTTTTTTAAAACGGATAATAACATAGGAGTTTTTTCTAATGAAATTCTCGCATATTTTAATAAATTTTCTATGACTTCTTTAACATTTTCAAATATATCTTGATTTTTTTGTATTTTTTCAATTGATTCTCTTAAAACAGTTAATATAGTGCCTTCTACTGGTTTGATAACAGCTTTGTAAGCTTTTTTATAACCATTTTCCAAAGATTGGATAAATTCATTAATATTAATTTGTTTTTTTTGAAGAATGTTAATATGATCATGAATACCCGAAAAAAATTGAGATAAAATAATACCCGAGTTACCTTTAGAACTTAATAACAAATCATCATTCAAAATCTTCGTTACTGTTAAGATAGATGTATCGTTAATCTTTTTTAAATTTTGGATCCCTTCCATCATGGTAATTTTCATATTAGTACCTGTATCACCATCTGGCACAGGAAAAACATTTAAACTATTTATTTGCTGATAGTTTTTTTTTAGATTCAAAGTACCATTTATAATCATCTTTTTTAATAATTGTCCATCTATAATTTTATATTCTGTCATTTAATCTATTCTCCTGTAGTATATCTTGTATTTTACTAAAATAATAAATTCTAAAAAGATAATTATGGTTAATTTTTGTTATAATGCATTATTTATTCTGATTTGAAAAAACCAGAATATGATCAAAAAAATATTAATTTATCTTCCCCCGAATTAAATTTGTTAATCACATAAAATTATAACATCATTTTAAATTAAACTTAATTTTTTTAAAAAATAACCTAAATATATTTTTTGTAAATAAATTTTTTAAAATTTTTTAAAATAAATAGTATTCATTTTTTTTTAAAAAAATAGTATAATTTGTAAGGTATTAAAGAAAATTGTTAAAAGATTTAAAAATTTTCAAAATAATTTGAGGACAAAATAAAAAAAATGAGTAGATGTTATTTCACAAAAAAAACAACTTTATTCGGTAATAAACGTAGTCATGCTATGAATGCGACTAGAAGAACTTGGAAAGCTAATTTACAAAAAATTCGTATTAAAGATACTAGTGGTAAAATTAAAAAAGTTTATGTTTCCGCTCGTGCTTTGAAAAAATTAGAGATTTCAAGAGCTTAAAATAATTATTACTTATTTTATTTTAATAAATTAAAAATTATATTTAAATAAATATTTGATTTTTATCAAAAAAATTAATAATCAAAAAAATAAGTTTATTAATAAAGTGATTGTTTTTTATTTGTACATGAATCTTTGTAATTTATAAAACTTAAATTTTAATTTTGAAATAATTTATCAAGAATATGAAAAAAAAGATATATTTTTGTTACGATTTTACTTTGTTTAGCATTTTAGTTATTTAGTTATTGTAAATTCTTTTTTATTAGAAATACAAAATTAATTTTAAATTAAATTAATAGGAAAATGTAAATAAAATAAGATATTCATATGAATAATTATTTCATATATCTGAAATTTAGGAATGTCAATAAATATTTTTTTTGAAAAAAGAAAAATAATAAGTAATACATTGTTATGTTTTTAGAAACTGAAGAAATAATTTTAATTTTTCAATTTTCATAGAATTATTTTTTTAAATATTCACTTATATAAAACAAATAAAAAAATAATTTAATTTTTTCGATTACAAAATGATGTAAAATTTTTTACAGTTAATTTCAAATTTAAAAGATGAAAAATTTTAAAATTCGGCGGATTATAATTTATTTTCTTATGTTTTGGTATTATTTTAATATCAAATCAATTTATTATCTTAATTAACTATAATTATTTTGAACTATTTTGATTTCAATTTATAAATTAAAAATTTTATGAAAAAACTTGTCTTATATTAACGAATATTTTTAAAATTCATTTAATATAATTTTCAATTAGGTTAATATTATTTTCCATTAATAGAAATAAATTGATATTAATGGAAAAATTTGTTTTTTTTAACAAATTTTTTTGAATAAAAAATGTCATGTTAAAAATTAATATAAAAATAAAAATATGTTACAAAAATTAAATTTAAAAATACATAATTTACCTATGATGCCAGGATGTTATTTATTTAAAAATAAAGATAACAAAATTATTTATGTAGGGAAAGCTAAAAATATTAAAAATCGAGTTCAAAGTTATTTTTGTAATAAAATTCATAATAATAAAACTTATGTTTTAATCTCAGAGATCAATGATATAGATTATATTTTAACCAATAACGAATTAGAAGCTTTAATTTTGGAATCGAATTTGATTAAACAAAACCAACCAAAATATAATTTTAAGCTCACAGATGATAAAACTTATCCTTATATTGAAATTACCGAAGAAAAACATCCTCGTTTAAAGCTTTCTCATTATAAACAAATTAAATTAAATAAAAAATTTTTATTTGGTCCTTACCCTAATAATGAAAGTACAAAAAAAACGCTTCAATTATTACAAAAAATTTTTCCATTACGCAGATGTAATCCTATTGCTAAAAAACCTTGTCTTTATTATCAGATGAAACAATGTTTGGGTCCTTGTTGTCAAAAAGAAGTTAATTATCAACCTAATATCAATGCTATTGTCAATTTTTTGGAAGGTAATGATAAGAAATTACTAAAAAAAGTTTATAAATCTATGATGCAAGCTAGTAAAAATTTAGAATTCGAAAAAGCAGCAGAATATAAAGAACTTTTTGTTCATTTACAAAAGGTTATTACAAAACAAATTATTGATATCAACACGCAACATATCATTGATATAAATACAAATCGAAGCTTTGATATTATTTCTTTTTTTTATAATGAAAATCATATCTCTTTGTACATTTTAAGAATGAATAAAGGTCGTATTTTTGACTATTTTCAAATCGTTTTTGATTATGTTGGGGAAGTTATTGATGCTATTATAACATCTTTATATTCGTACTATAAGAACAATATTCTGCCACAAGAAATGATTTTAGGTTCTGAATTAGCAATTGTAAAAGATCAACTGAAACATCTATTTGGTTCTGTGAAAATTTGTATTCCTAAAAAAAGTATAAAATTTAATTTATATCAATTATCTTTAAAAAACGCTAAGGAACAACTTGTAAAATTTTATCTGACATCAAATAAATCGAAAGAACAATACATAAAATCTGCTTTAGATATATTAACTCAATTATTTGGCAAAAAAATTAATCATATAGAAGTTTTTGACAATTCTCATTTATTTGGAGAATCTTTTGTATCAGCGATGATTGTATTCAAAGAAGGGAAACTGGATAAAGCATCTTATCGTACATTTCATATAACTAAACATTTTGCCAATGAATATCAAGCTTTTGAAAATGTACTTAAACGTTATTATAACCCTCGTTTTAGAAAAGATAAATTATCATCACTGCCCGATTTAATTTTAGTTGACGGTGGCTTAGGTCAATTAAGAATATGTGATAAAACTTTAAAGAAAATCGGTGTTAATATTCCTTTAGGTTGTTTGCAAAAAAATGAAAAGCATCATTTAACTAATTTTCGTTTTTTAAACAACAACATTGTTCTTAAAAAAGATGAACCATTATTTCGTTTTTTAAATTATTTAAGCGCTGAAGTTCATCGGTTTACTATTAATTTTCATCGTCTTACGAAAAAGAAAAAAGATCAAAAAACTATTCTTAAACAAATTTCAGGTTTAGGATTAATAAAATATAAAAAATTATTAAATAATTTTACTAGTCTTAAAGAGATCATAGAATCTTCATTTGAAGATTTGGAAAAATTAAATATTTCCCGTGATATTTTGATTCAAATTAAAGAAAAATATAAAGAATCATTAGATCAAATTAAAGCACAAAAAACAAAAAAAGGTATTATAGAAAAAAGTAATTATGAATAATAATAAATGGATCAGAGTTCAAGGAGCACGGGTAAATAATTTAAAAAATATTAATGTAGAAATACCAAAAGAAAAATTTATTGTAATCACTGGTGCATCTGGTTCTGGAAAATCTTCTTTAGTTTTTGATACTTTATATCAAGAGGGAAAAAGAAAATATCTTGAATCCTTAAATACTAATGAAAAATATTTTTTTTGTGATTTTTCAAAAATAGACGTCGATCAAATTGATGGTTTATGCCCTGCTATTAATATTGAACAACGAACTATCATAGGTAACCCTCGTTCTACTGTAGGAACTTTAACTAAAATTTATGATTTTTTACAAGTGCTTTATTCACAAATCGCTCGACCTTATCATCCAATTACTAATCAATTAATAAAGTATCAAACAATTGATCATATTATAAAACAAATTATATTAGTAGCGCAGGAAAAGTATATTTTTATAATGGCTCCTATCATTCAACAACAATTAGGAACTCACCAAGAAATATTACAAAAATTACAACAAGAAGGTTTTAATCAATGTATGGTTAATAATCAACTTTGTTTTTTAGATCAAATCCCTGCATTAAAACCACATGAAAAACATGATATTTATTTAATTATAGATTGTTTTATTTTAACTGTTGATCAACACCATCGTTTACGTAATTCTTTGGAATTAGCTTTTACCTTAATTGAAAATGAGGTATTAATTTGGCTAGAAGAAAAAAAAATTTTGAAATTTCAAAAATATTATAATAATGAAGAATTAAATTTTAAATTTCCACAAAAAAAATCAATAGATCTTTTTTCTTTTAATAATTCCATAGGAGCATGTACTACTTGTAAAGGAATTGGTGTTGAAAAGAAATTTGATTTAGAATTGATCATTAATTTAGATAAGTCAGTTAATAATGGGGGTATTATACCTTATTTTAATAATCCTCAAGAATATTCTCATATTCATGATTTAACTTTTTTTTGTAAACAAAATAATATTCCATTAGATATTCCTTTACAAAAATTAGCTTTAAATAAATTAAATTTTTTGATGTATGGAAATGATAATCAAGCTAACTTATCGCATAATACAAACTTAAATATTTCAAATAACCTTTCTGTTATAAATGCTTTAAATAATTATTATCATAATTTACCTAAGAATAATCAACGTATAATTCGTTGGTTAGAACATTTTATGACGAAAAAAACTTGTACAGCATGTTCTGGATCACGTTTACAACCTCAAGCTTTAATGTTTAAAATTCAAAATTTAAATATTTTCGAATTAACTCAAATGCCGATTGATAAATTATTATCATTTATTTCTAATTTAGAATTAACATCTAATGAAAAACATATCACAAAATTAATTAGGTCGGAAATTCAAAAACGTATTCAGTTATTACAAAATTTAGGCTTAGGTTATTTAAACTTAGCGCGTTCGAGTCAAAGTTTATCAGGAGGCGAAACACAAAGAACATTATTAGTAAAACAAATTGGTTCTCAACTTTCTGGTATTTTATATGTTTTAGATGAACCCTCTATTGGTCTTCATCCTAAAGATCATCAAAATCTAATTAAGATTTTGAAACAAATTAAACAATTAGGAAATACTTTACTAATAGTAGAACATGATCAAAAAACCATGTTAGCTGCTGATTATATTATAGAATTAGGTCCTAAAGGTGGTGCAGAAGGAGGAGAAATAGTAGCTTTTGGTTCAATAGATGAGATTATTAAACAACCTAATAGTTTAACTGGCCAATATTTATCTCGTCGCAAACAAGTGACTTTACCTAAAACAACAGAACGTAATCTTAAAGATCCGAATCGTATTATTCAAATACGTAATGCTTGTGTTCATAATTTAAAAAATATTGACATCGATTTACCCTTGGGTATTTTTACAGTAGTAACTGGTGTATCTGGTTCTGGCAAATCAACTTTAATTAATCATGTTTTGTTAAATGGATTAAAAAATAAACCAAATGCTTTCGATTTGCTGGAACAAAAAAATTTAGTTTTATATAAAACTAATATGATTAACAAAATAATTTATATTTCTCAAAATGTTACAATTAAAAATATTCGTAGTAATGTTGCTATTTTTATTGGCATTTTTGAATATATTAGTAATTTATATGCAAAAGTTCCAGAGGCTAAAAATCAAGGTTATCAAAAAAAACATTTTTATTTTAATTCTAAAAAAGGACAATGTTCATATTGTCTTGGTTTAGGTATAAATGAAATTTTAATGAATTTTTCAAGAAAGATCAAAAAGATATGCGAACAATGCCAAGGAGAAAAATTTAACAATGATATATTAAAAATTAAATATAAAAATAAAAATATTGCTGATATCCTAAAAATGACAATTAATATTGCTTTTGATTTTTTCTCAAATCATGTCATTATACGACAACGTTTGATAATGTTCAAAGATATTGGATTAGGTTATTTAACATTAGGGCAATTGGTTAATAGTCTCTCTGGTGGAGAAATACAAAGATTAAAATTAGCAATTGAATTATCAAAACAAAGCAACTCTAAAACTATTTATATTTTAGATGAACCAACAGTAGGTCTTCATTCTGAAGATATCCAAAAATTAATAAATATTATTAAAAAAATTATAAAAAATCGTTCAACTATAATTACAGTTGAACATAATTTAGATATTATTAAAAATGCAGATTATATAATTGATTTAGGACCAGAAGGTGGTCAAAAAGGAGGGGAAATCATTGCCCAAGGAACACCTGAAGAAATTAGTTGTAATCCTCAAAGTTATACAGGACAATATTTACGTCAAATTTTAATGTATTTATCTGAATCAGAAAGGTAATTAACATGATATTTAAACTGAAAAATTCTTTTTATCCCGAAGGAGATCAACCACGAGCTATTTCTGATTTGTTAGAAAATTTTAAACAAAATAGACAACAGATTTTGTTAGGAGCTACAGGTACGGGTAAAACCTTTACTATTGCTAACATAATTCAAAAATTAAATAAAAAAACTTTAATTATAGCACACAATAAAACTCTAGCTGGACAATTATATAATGAGTTAAAGGAACTTTTTCCCGAAAATAAAGTTGAATATTATATTTCTTATTATGATTATTATCAACCAGAAGCATATTTAATATCTACTGATACTTATATTGAAAAAGATTCTTTAATTAATGATGAAATAGATCAACTAAGACATCGTGCTATTAATTCTTTAATCAATTATCAAGATGTTATTATTGTAGCATCGGTATCATGTATTTATGGTATAGGAGATATTGAAGATTATAAAAACTCAATTTTACATTTACAAAAAAATGAAAAATATTGTTTCACAGATGTTATAAAAAAATTAATCGAATTACAATATAAAAGAAATGATTTAGAATTAAAAAGAGGTTGTTTTAGAGTTCGGGGTAATATGATCGAAATTATTCCTATATCATCACAAAATAAAGGTATTCGTATTATTTTTTTCGATAACGAAATTACTTTTATTAAAATTTTTGATAATCTTAATGGAATTATCCAAGACTTACCTTTTTTAACTATTTTTCCTGGTTCTTTATATGTTGCTAATCAAAACAAATTGGCAGAAAGTATTAAGCGGATTACAAAAGAATTAAAAGAACGAATTGCGTTTTTTCGATCTAAAGAACAATTTATTGAAATGCAAAAAATAAAAAGCCGAACTAATTATGATTTAGAAATGCTTCAAGAATTAGGATACTGTAATGGGATAGAAAATTATTCTCAACATTTAGCCTTAAAAAAAGATGGCGAACCTCCAAGTACTATAATTGATTATTTTGGTGATGATTTTTTAACTATTATAGACGAATCACATGTTACGATTCCTCAAATTAAAGGTATGTATTTTGGTAATCTTGCGCGAAAACAAAATTTAATTAATTATGGTTTTCGTTTGCCTAGTTCTTTCAATAATCGTCCTTTAAAACTAGATGAATTCGAATCCAAAGTGGATAAAGTAATTTATTTATCAGCTACTCCAGGCAATTATGAATTAAACAAAAAAATACCAATTGTGGAACAAATTATTCGCCCCACTTTTGTTTTAGATCCACAAATAGAAGTAAGACCAACTTTAAATCAAATCGAAGATTTATATTTCGAAATTAAACATAGAGCTGCGAAAAATGAACGAACTTTAATTTCAGCGATTACTATTAATTTAAGTGAAGAGTTAACACGTTATTTTAAAGAAATGGGGTTAAAAGTTGCTTTTTTGCATAGTGAAATTCCATCATTGCAACGTTTGACGATTTTAAATGAATTAAGAAGAGGAGTCTATGATTGTTTAGTTGGCGTCAATTTATTAAGAGAAGGGCTTGATTTACCAGAAGTGTCTTTAATTGCTATTTTAGACGCTGATAAACAAGGATTTTTGAGGAACGAAAGTAGTCTTATTCAAACTATCGGACGAGCAGCTCGAAATGTCAATGGTAAAGCGATTATGTATGCTGATAATATTACTCCTGCTATGGAAAAAGCTATTTCAGAAACCAAGCGTCGTCGAGAAATCCAAATCAAATATAATGAAATTAATAATGTTATTCCTCAAGCAATTAAAAAAACAATTAAAGAAAATACCAATTTAAATTTATCTAATAAAAATCTAAATAAAATACCAAAACAAATAAATAATATTCGTGAATTAAAAAAATTAATGAAAGAAGCTTCTGATGAACTAGATTTCGAAAAAGCTGTAATTTATAGAGAAATGATTAAAAAAATGACCAAAAATAAAAAATAAAAAAATTAAATAAATAATAAAACATATCAATTAATTATCACAATTATTTGTTATTTTTATAATATATATTTATAGATGAAATAAAATGTTTGTTATCTAATTAACCCATTTTTCTAATTAAGTTAACGAGAGCCGTTCGGATTATGAATATACACATATTATTTTTATAAACAAAATTTAAGTCAAATTTATTATTTGTAAACTAATATTTTACGAATAATAAATAAAATACTTAGATATGATATTATTATTCTTAGAAGATATAAGCTGATATTACAAATATTTGATTTTAATTTTCTAGATACTTTTTAAGGAGATTTGAATATTTTAAAAATAGAATATTTTATAGTTTATCTTGTTAGTTTTTTAATTTATTTATTACAGTTATTAAAAAAGATAGTGATAAAAAAAATAGTTGTTTAACTATCTTTTTTTTGATATGAGTTTTATATTTTTTAATTAAAAAATTTGATTTTAAAATTATTATTATAATTTATAGAAATTTTTAAAAATATAATTATTATTTATGACTTTTTTTCAAAGATACAATTTCATGAAAGTTATTTTGATATTTTATAGTTTTTTCTAAATGGAAATAACCTTTACGTAAAAATTGAAATTTTTCATAATTGTGATTTAGATCGACAAAACCTTCTATCCAACCTTTTTTAATTATCCAGGAATTATAATTAAAATCTTTTAAAATATCTTTAGGATTATCATTTTTGAATAAATTTTGATAAAAATTAATATTAATTTGTTTAGATGTTGTCATTTCTACAAAATGAATAGTACCATTTGGTTTTCTTTTATTGAAACCACTTCCACTTTTGGTTTCTGGATCATATGTTGCTAAAATTTCAATAATTTCACCTTGTTTATTTTTGATAATATCTATAGCTTTAATAAAATAAAAATATAATAATCTAACTTCTGTACCTAAAAATAATTTTTTCGATTTGGGATCTTTTTGTGTTATTTGAAAATCATTTTTTTCTATATAAATGTTTCTAGAAAAACAAACTTTACGTTTCCCCATGTTAATTTCTTTATGAAAAGGAACATCTATAAATTCTTTTTTGTTTTCAGGATAATTAATTATTGTAACTTTAATAGGATCAGTTACAACCATCAATTGTTTAGTTTTTGGTTGTAAATCATTTCTTAAACAAGAATATAACATATTAGGATTAACACTGTTATTATTTTTAGATAGTCCTGTTTCGAAAATAAAACTACGAATAGCTTCAGGAGTGTAACCTTTTTTTTTAAGGCCTACCAAAGTAGGCATACGAGGGTCATCCCATCCTTTTACTAAATTTAAATTTACTAGTTCTTTTAAAATTCTTTTACTCAGACAAGTTTGTAAAATATTTAATCTTGCGAATTCTATTTGTTGGGGTATATTAGTCATTTCTGTTTCTTTAATTACCCAATTATATAAAGGTCGATGATCTTCGAATTCTAAAGAACACAAAGAATAGTTAATTTTTTCAATAGCATCTTCGAGAGGATGAGCGAAATCATAAGTAGGGAAAATAAAATAATGTTTATTATTTAAAGTATAAGCGTCTAAAATACGATAAATAACAGGATCTCTTAAATTCATATTGGAACTAGACATATCTATTTTAGCTCTTAATACTTTTTCTCCCGGTTTGAAAAAACCTTTTTGCATTTGTTCAAATAATTTTAAATTTTCTTTAATACTACGATTTCTAAACGGAGACTCTTTCCCGGGTTTTAGTAGATCACAACGATATTGTTTGATTTTTTCTTTATCTAGATCATCAACAAAAGCTTTATTTTTTTTAATGAGCAAAACAGCTTTTTCATATATAATATTAAAATAATCAGAAGCAAAACAAATTTTATGAGGATTATAACCTAACCATTTGATATCTTCTAAAATCGCATCAACATATAATTTCTTTTCTTTGGTGGGATTAGTATCATCATATCTTAAATAAGTTTTCCCTTTGAAATATTTAGCTAATTCAAAATTGATTACAATAGCTCTTGCATGTCCTAAATGTAAAAAACCATTAGGTTCAGGAGGGAATCTTGTAATAATTTCTTTATTTTTTTTTTTTTCTAAATCTCTTTGAATAATAGTTTTAATAAAACTGGAATAATAATCCATTGGAAAATTAAATACCTCGCTTTTATGAGAAATATATATATGTATAAATACAAATTATAATTTGTATAAATAGTAAAAAAACAAATAAAAATTATAATTAAAAAATTTTTTAGCAAATATTCATTTAATTGCGTTAATATCTTGTTAATTTTATTTGATTTATTTTGTATTTTTTCATAAAGATAGATTAGCATTACCTCTAATATTATATTTTTTTTGCCCTTTTTTATAAAATTTATTTTGATAATATGCGGCAATACCAATCATAGCAGCTTGATCAGTACAATATTTAATACTAGGAACTGTAATATTTATAGAATGAAAATGTTTTTCAAAACTTTTTTTAATAAATTGATTAGCAGCTACTCCGCCTACTATCGCGCACTGATTTACTTTAAAAATATTCAAAGCTCTTTTTGTTTTTTCTATTAAAACATCTACTATGCTATTTTGAAAAGATGCACAAATATTAGGAATATCTTTTGGTGACAGTTTTGTTTTACTAAAGTTAACAATTTGACTTTTTAAACCAGAAAAACTAAAATTTAAATTTTTATTTTTTATATAAGGTCTTGAAAAATTATAACAATCTTCTCCTTTAAGTGCTAATTTTTCAATGATAGGACCACCAGGATATCCTAAATTTAAACTTCGAGCTATTTTATCATAAACCTCTCCTACAGCATCATCTAAGGTATGACCGATATGTTTTATTTTAAAATGATCTTGCATATAAAATAAATCTGTGTGTCCGCCTGAAATTAAGAGTATTAAACAAGGAAAAGATAATTGATATTCTATTTGTACAGAATAAATATGACCTATCAAATGGTTTACTGCTATTAATGGTTTTTGATGAATATATGCTAATGTATTGGCCATATTAATACCAATAAATAAAGCGCTGATTAATCCTGGACCTTGTGTAACAGCAATTAAGTCGATATCTTTAATATTAAGTTTCGCTTGATTTAGTGCTTTTTGGTAAATTAAAGTTATAAATTCGGAATGTTTACGTGCAGCTATTTCTGGAACTACACCTCCAAATTTTTGATGTTCTTTAATTTGAGAAAAAACAACATTAGATAAAATTTTTTTACCATTTTGAGTAATAGCAACACTACTTTCATCACAACTTGTCTCAATAGATAAAATGATCATATAGTAATTACCTTAATCTATAACTTATTTAAGAAATAAACTTTTTATTTTTTGAATAATCAAAAGTTAAAATTATTGAATTTATTTTAATAATAAGAAGGAATTAAAAATTGTGGATTTATAACTTTTTGCATTTTTTTAAAAATTTTTTGAGGATTTATTTTTAAATGATTTTCGTTTAAAATTAAATTATTTGAGAATTTATCTAAAAAACTTTGTTCATAAATATTTTCTGGTAGAATAATCTTATTTTGTTCATAACTTAAACTATAAAACAAATTTTGTCTTGCATAAATTTTAGGTGTTAATTTTTTGTTATTATATCCGCTAGATAAAAGTAATAAACTACTAAGAGAGAACAAAGGAATTTTTAATTCTAAAGATAAAATTTTAGCTGTTACTACTGATAATCTTGTACCCATATAAGAACCTGGACCGACACCTACAATAATTCCATCAATTTCTTTTAAAGATATTTTTTTTTCCTCTAAGGCTTGGTGTAATAAAGGAATCATATTTTCGATAAAATTAGTTCTATGAATATATTTTTTTTCGTTAATTATATTATTTTGAGTTATTAACCAAACACATTGAACATTAGCGGCAACGTCTAACATGATATATTTGGATGTTTTTGTTCTATTCATAATTCGAATTTTTTCAACTTTTTGTTTTGTTATGCATAATCGAATTTTGTTTGATTATAATATTTCTTTTTTTATAATTTAACATTTCAATGTGTACATAAAAATTCCAATTAGTTATGAAAACAGTTGATTTACGAGTTACTTCTATTAATACAATATCTTTATTTGATACATCTTCGGATAATTCCTCAATTAAAGAAATAATATCATTATTTTTGATAGTATCTTTTTCCAGAGATAAAATACGATATAGATCCCAATGATGTATTTTTTTATTTCTTCCTTGATAAGTTTTTGATAAACAAAAAGTAGGACTAATAATATTAGTTTTAACTTGTAATTGTTTGGCTATACCTTTTGCAAAAATGGTTTTACCTGAACCAACTTGTCCTTCTAATAAAATAATAATATTTGTTGAAATATCTTTTAATTTTTCATCGATTAATTGTCCTAAATAATAACCTATCTGTTTAGTTTCTGTTGGGTTTTTAGTTTGCCCAATGTAAATAGTTTTAGAATTATAATCAATCATATTACAAAATCCTTTTATTTAATTTATGAATTTTGATTTAATTATAAGAGTTAATAAAATTTTTATGTTGACTAGATTTAAATAATATATTTTTTATTAAAATATATTTAATCTTAAAAAATTGAAAAAATTAATTTTTGGACATTATTTCATAGATAATTTGTCAAAAAATTTGATTAAATAATTTTTATTTTAAATTTTTTGCATTTCTTCTTTTTCTTTTTTGACTACGACAACTAATACTAATTTATGATTTGGATCTAAATTGAATAATTTATATCCTTGAGTTGCTTTGCTTTTGGTGTAAGATACATCTTTATTTTCTATACGAATAACTTTACCAACATCTGACATTAGAATTATTTCTTCATCGGGTAAAATGGTTTTTAGAGCAACTAAAGAGCCATTTTTAGATGTTATTTTCAAAGTTTTTTGCCCTTTTCCTCCTCTTTTTTGTTTTTTATATTCTTTACTTTTAGTTTTTTTACCATAACCTTTTTCAGTTAATACTAATATATCTTGTTCAGGAGACGATACAACAGCAGCACCTATGATGATTTCATTATTATTTATATCTATATTCATGGCTTTAATACCCATGCTTTTTCTATTTGTTTTTCTAATAGCACTTTCATTAAAACGAATAGCTTTACCATTTGAAGCAGCTAATATAATATCTTGTTTCCCAGAAGTTTTTAACACAAACAATACTTCATCATTTGTTTTTAAAGGAAAAGCTATTTTACCATTTATTCGAATATTTTCATATTCTTTGATTAAATTTCTTTTAATTAAACCTTTTTTAGTAATTAAAACTAAATAATCACTTTCTCGGGAAAAATCATCGACGCTAGTTAAAGATGTTAAAAATTCTCCTTTTTCTAAAGGAATTAAATTCACTAATGGTATACCTTTTGATTGTCGAGTAAAAATAGGTATTTGATAACCTTTTAGTTGATATACTTTACCTTTATTAGTAAAAAATAATTGATAACTATGTGTTGAGGCTATAATAAAGTGTTCTACAAAATCATCTTCATTTATAGCAATACCACTAACACCTTTTCCGCCCTTGTTTTGTTTTTTATAAGTATCTAAATTTAAACGTTTTACATAACCTTTATGAGTAACAGTTATTAAAATACGTTCTTTTTCGATTAGATTTTCATTTGGTATATCGATATCCGTTGTATTTGTATTAATAATCGTTTTTCTTTCGTCTTGAAACATTTTTTTAATTCTTAATAAATCTTTTTTCAAAATATTTTCTTTTTTATTTTGAGAATTTATAATTTCTTTGCATTCTTCAATTTGAACAATTAAATTTTGTTCTTCTTTTTTAATTTTTTCTATTTCCAAATTGGTAATTTTTTGCAAACTCATTTCCAAAATAGCTTTACTTTGGATTTCATCAAAATTATATTTATTTATTAATTTTTTTTGAGCATCATTCACATCTTTGGCGCTTTTAATTAATGCAATTGTATTATCAATATCTTTTAAAATTACAACAGCTGCTTGAATTAAATGTTTTTTTGCCATTGCTTTTTCAAGTTCAAATTTTTTTTGACGATTGATAACATCAATACGAAAAAGATAAAATTCTTCTATAATTCTTTTTAGATTAACTAAATGAGGCGTACCTTTTATTAAAGCAATCATATTAAAATTAAAAGAAATATTCAATTGTGAATGTTTATATAAATTATTTAATAAAATTTGTGGATTAATATCTTTTCTTAAATCAATAACAATACGAATGCCTTCTCGACTGGAAGATTCATCTCTTAAATCTGTAATACCATCAATTATTTTTTCTTTCGTTAAAAAAGCTATACGTTCAATTAAAACACTTTTTTTAATTTGATACGGTATTTCGTTAATAATAATAGAAAATTTATTTTTTTCATTTTTGATAATGCTTGTTTTCGCACGTATAAACACACGACCTCTGCCTGTCTCATAAGCTTCTTTTAAATTTTGTATTCCTAACAATTCTCCACCAGTAGGAAAATCAGGACCTTTAATGTATTGCATTATTCCTTCGATATTAATTTGTTTGTTATTGATGTAAGCAATTAAAGCATCTATTACCTCGCCTAAATTATGTGAAGGAATATTTGTAGCCATACCAACAGCTATTCCTGACGAACCGTTAATTAAAAGATTTGGGAAACTAGTAGGCAATACAAGAGGTTCTTGTTCGCTACCATCATAATTTTTAGTAAAATCAATAGTTTGTTGATCAATAGTTTTAATTAATTCCATTGCTATTTTCGACATTCGCACTTCTGTATAACGCATTGCAGCTGCTGCATCTCCATCAATTGAACCAAAATTACCATGTCCATCAATCAAAGGATAACGATAATTAAAATCTTGCGCCATTCTAACCATAGCTTCATAAATACTACTATCTCCGTGGGGGTGATATTTACCCATTACATCACCAACAATTCTAGCTGATTTTTTATAACTTGATTGAAAAGATACTCCTAATGCTTTCATTCCGTATAAAATTCTTCTTTGTACGGGTTTCAAACCATCTTTTATTTCGGGCAAAGCACGTGAAACAATTACACTCATAGCGTAACTTAAGAAAGATTTTTTCATTTCTTGATTAATATCAATAGTTGTAACTTGACCAATACTATTAGGAATAATTTTGGTATCATAGCTATTATTTTTATTGTCATAGTTGTTTTTTTTAATTTTATTTGACATATTTAACTCGCTTTTATATATTTGTTTTTATTATAAAATTACAAAATATTAAACATCAATATCTGCATAAATAGCGTTTTCTTTAATGAAAATTTTACGTGAAGTAACTTCCTCTCCCATTAACATATTAAAAGTACGGTCTGATTCCGCTGCATCAGTTAAATTTACTTGTAGTAATGTACGTGTTTGAGGATTCATAGTAGTTTCCCAAAGTTGTTCTGGATTCATTTCTCCTAATCCTTTATAACGTTGTAAAGAAAAATTTTCTTTATGTTTGGATAAAAATTGTGAAAGTTGTTCTTCGTTATATAAATAAATAGTTTTCTTGTTTTTAGTTTGAATTTTATACAAAGGCGGTTGAGCAAAGTAAATATAACCTTCTTCTATCAAAGGTTTGAAATTACGAAAGAAAAAAGTTAAAAGCAAAGTTCGAATATGCGCTCCATCTACATCTGCATCTGTCATAATAATAATTCGATGATAACGAACTTTAGTTAAATTAAAATCTTTATCAATTCCTGTTCCGATTGCTTGAATAAGGGAAATTATTTCATTGTTACTTAAGACTTTTTCTAAACGAGATTTTTCAACATTAAGAATTTTCCCTCTTAAAGGAAGAATGGCTTGAAATTTTGAATTTCTACCTTGTTTAGCTGAACCACCTGCTGAATCTCCTTCAACAATATATAATTCAGAAGAAATAGGGTCTTTGATGTGACAATCTGCTAATTTAGAAGCAAAACCCAAAGAATCTAATGGAGATTTTCGACGTGTTAATTCACGAGCTTTTTTAGCTGCAATACGAGCCTTAACTGATAATAAACATTTTTCTACGATTTTCTTAGCTTCTTTTGGATTTTCCAATAAATATTTTTCTAAAGCTTCTCCAAAATTTTTTGAGATAAATTGTCTAACTTCTTGATTACCAAGTTTGGCTTTTGTTTGTCCTTCAAATAAAGGATTATAATGTCTTAATGAAATAATAGCCGTTATACCTTCTAAAGTATCGTCTCCTATAAAACTTATGTCTTTTTTTAAAAAATTTTTTTCTTTAGCATATTTAGTTAATACACGATTTAAAGCCATTTTAAATCCTTCTTCATGTGTTCCCCCCTCGTGTGTTGGAATATTGTTAACAAAGGAATAAATATTGGCAGTATAAACTTCTGTATATTGAAAAACAATTTCGAAAAAAATATTTTGAGATTCATATTCTTGATAAAAATGTTGTGTTAAAATTTTTTTATTTTCATTTAAATATTGTAGATATTTAATAATGCCCCCTTCATAACAAAAATCTAATTTTTTCGGAGGCTTGGTTCTATGATCAATAATGTTTAATTTAATGTTTTTGTTTAAAAAAGCTAATTGTTGCATTCGTAATTTTAAAATATCTAAACGATAAACAAAATTTTTCATTATAGGAAAAATAATAACATCAGGTAAAAAAGTAATAATAGTTCCTTTTTTAGAAGTTGTCCCTTTCACTTCCAAAGGGGTTACTGGAACACCTTTTTCATATTTTTGATAATAAATCATGTTATTAAAGTGAATTTCTACTGTAAACCACGAAGATAAAGCATTAACTACCGAAGCTCCTACGCCATGTAAACCACCAGAAACTTTGTAGGAAGAATTATTGAATTTTCCACCAGAATGCAAAGTAGTTAAAATAGTTTCGACAGCTGATTTATTTGTTTTCGGATGAATATCTATAGGTATACCCCTGCCATTATCCGTAATACGAATTATGTTTTGAGGTAAAATTTCTAAAGTTATTTCATCAGCAAAACCAGCTAGAGCTTCATCGATAGAATTATCTATAATTTCCCATACTAGGTGATATAAACCTTTTTCCGTAGTTGAACCAATGTACATTCCTGGGCGTATACGTACTGCTTCTAATCCTTCTAAAATTTGGATACTACTTGCATTATAATCTTTTTGTTCTATCATTTATTTAACAACATACTCCTCAGTTGATACTTTTTCAAAATTTAATAATTATATTTTTTTGTTGATAATTAAAAAATTAAAAATTTTCAATAATCTAGGTAAATTCATTTGTGTTTTTTAATTTTCGATAATATAATAATATTTTTAATAATCCAAGATATTAAATCTTGTATTACATTTCATTATTAATAATATTTTATCATAAAATCATATTATCATAAAATCATACACTTAATCGATTTAATTTAAATAATTAACTAGTATTATAAATTTTAAATAAATGTATTGGATTTAACTTTGTTAATTTTATTTGTAAATATTTAATCATAAAAATAACTAATTTATTTATTATTTTTATTTTTATTTTGTACGAATAACTTAAATAATAAAATTATCTTAATTTCTAAAGACATTTATAATTACAAAATTCTTGTTTTTTTATTTTAATAATTTATTTAATTTTTTCCCAAATATGATGCAAAATATTATTTATCAGGATAAAATTAAAAGCATAAAAATTCAAAAAAATTTTTTTAAAAAACCATATTGATCATCATTTTATAAAAAATTTGTCTAATATTTTGGCAAAATAAAATATGAAATTTTTACTGTTATTGTTATTCTATTTGTTAATTTATTTCCTTTAATAATTTATTTGTTTTGTATTCTATGAAAATTATATAAAAATGACTAATGACAAAACATAATTTATAATAATATTTATGAATTGAGAAAAATTAATACACTCTTAGTAATTTTTATTTTTGGCTTTTAATTTGACAATTGATTTTATAAAATGACGAATTTTAATTAATTTATTTTTTCTAAATAATTTATTGACATAATTATAAATATAGTTTTAGTTATAAAAATATGATATAATCGGATGTAAATTGTATCTTAAAGAAACATCAAAAAATAGTCCTATTTTGTGTTAAATTACGGATATAATATATAGATTAGCAATTTATTAATATCTAAAGGAGATCTAAAATATAAAATATGTTAAAAGGTATTATTATTTTATCATTTGGAGTTATTATAGGAACTTTTGTAGGAGCTTTTGTTTATAAAATGAGTTGTGATTGGAATTTGTCTTATATCTTGAGAAGGAATAATTATTCTTCATTTAATGATATAATAAAAAAGTGGGCAAATTTTATTGATCAGTTGTATGATAAAATTATGAATACCTTGATAAAGAAATAGTTTTGGCCACGAAAAAACTACTATAAATAAATAAAAATATCAATAAGCATAATTTTACAATTATATTAAAAATAAAAATATTTAAGTTAATAATTTGTCGATTTATTGATATTTTATTTATATTTTTTCGATAGTTTATTGTTCATAATTTTAAAATTTTTTTATTATTGTTATTTTTTAAAAAAATAATACATATATAAATAGAAAAATTAATTATTTAATAAAAAATTTAAATTATCATATTGAAAATTAATCTTTTGTGATAATAACTTATTCTCTTCATTTTAAAAATAATATTATTTATTTGATTTTATATTTGATTTTACTTATTAATATTTAGTGTAACATTTTTTTAATTTTAATTTATTTTTGAATATTTTAACTTTTATACTATATATTTTTTTTATTTTTTTAAATTTAGTTCAAATTTTTTTTATTATTGTTGCATATATTTATAGTTTATTTTAGTTAATAAATTAATTAATTTTTTTAAAATGTAAATCAATTTGCTGAGTATTTTCAAATTAAATTATTAAAAATTTGTTTCAATATATATTTTTTAATAATGTTAAAATTAATTATTGATTTAGAAAGCGAGTTTTATTAGTGAATAATATTTTGCGTCGCGTATATTTGTTATTGTATAAAATGATCCGTTTAATTTTAAAGAATTTTTTTGTTTTGATATCTTTTATTGTTATCTTATCCTTGTTTTTTTGTTTGATTTTTATTTTTTATAATTCAGAAGAATATAATATTGCAAACATCTTTTTTAAAATTTGTATATATTGTTATCATATTTTTTTATTTTGCTTTATTATGTTTATTTTATTACATTTTTTAGAAATTGTTTTTTTTCAATTTCAATCTCCTTCTACCTTTCTTTCTCGAAAAACCAAAAGAATAGATTTTACTCAAAGTAAAAATTATATTCGAGATAGTTTAAAAAAAGTTATATTACCAGATATTATAATTTATTCCTATAAAGAACATAAATTAATTGAGATTAAATTCAGTAAATTTAATTCTTTATATTTTCAAGTAGATTCTATTTTATATGTGAAATTTATGGATTTTTTAGAACAAGAAATGATTCTTAACAATGCGCAATTAAAAATTGAATACAAACAATCTAGAAATTTAGATATTAATGCTATTTTTTTAATTATTATGGTTTTAACTAATTTAAAAAATTTAAAAGATCTTTTTTATTTTCAACTTTGAACTTCATTTTTTCATTGATTTTATTAATTTTTTTATTAAAAATTTTGTTTTATAAGTAAAAAATTAATTAAATTAAAATATATCAATAAGGTTATTTTTTGAAATATTAATTTATTTTAATTAAGCATCAAAAAATAAATCAAAATTAATATATTGATTAATGTTATTTTTTTATGTTAAAATTAGTTGTGATTTAATTATTTTCTAAAGTAGTATTATACACTATGTAGATGATTTTAATTTAATCAAAAGTTTATTTAATAAAAAGACAAAGATACTGAAAAATTTATATACATTAGTTTTTATTATTTAGTTTTATATTTCATTTTTTATAAACAAATAATTTATAAAAAAATGTAAAAATTATGAAAGGCCCGTTGGAGAAACGGTTAACTCACATGCCTTTCACGCATGCATTCACGGGTTCGAATCCCGTACGGGTCACCATTAATATAATATAAACACCCATAGCTTAATTGGTTGGAGCATCTGACTACGGATCAGAAGGTTGGGGGTTCGAGTCCTCTTGGGTGTGCCATTAATTAAAATTTAATTAATTTATGAAGAAAAATTTTAAATTTGTATATTCTTATTTTAAATATCATGATATTTTTACGATTTTCACGGGAAGTAGCTTAGCTTGGTATAGCGCCTGGTTTGGGACCAGGAGGTCGCGGGTTCAAATCCTGTCTTCCCGACCATTTCAAATGTGAATGTCGTATAATGGTTATTACCCTAGCCTTCCAAGCTAGAGATGGGGGTTCGATTCCCCTCATTCGCTCCATATTATATTAAATTTAACGATGAGATGATTTATTTTTGTTTTTATAATTTTAAGATTTTGAAATTTTATTTTTAAGTTCAGAAAATATACTTAATGCAAAATTATTTTGATAAACTATAATCAAAAGGTATTATTTTTTATATTATTATTTTTTCATTATAGTTTAGTTATTATTTAGATATAATTGGTATTTATTTTTATTTTGAATTCGTTAATATTTACGAAGTGTTTAATGTGTTGAATAAAAATTCATATAAATAAATATTCATATATACATATATGATGATTTAAATGAATTTTATTTTTTATAATCATTTTAACAAACGAATTTTCAATAATATCTTCTATGAAGTAAAATTTATAACTCTTTATAAATTTTAAAATTATTTTATTCATTAGTGTACAATGGAATTATTTTAAGAGGGAATGTTTTTATCGTATGGAATCAAATATTGAAAAAAAAATTAATTCAAATGTTAATAATCGTACTTTATTCGCTAATAAAGTTCAAATTACAAAAAAATGGTATATAGTTGATGCAGAAGGCAAAACCTTAGGTAGATTAGCAACTAAAGTTGCATCTGTTTTAAAGGGTAAAAATAAAATCTATTATACTCCTCATATTGATAATGGAGATTATGTTACTGTTATTAACGCATCTAAAGTGATTTTAACAGGTAAAAAATGGAAACAAAAAGTTTATTATAGACATTCAGGTTATCCCGGGGGATTAACGAAAATTTCAGCTATTGATTTAATGCGAAAATTTCCCACTCGTATCGTAGAAAAAGCTATTTTTGGTATGTTACCTCATACTAAATTAGGACGACAAATACGAAAAAAACTTTTTGTTTATGCAGACGCATGTCATAGACATGAATCTCAAAAACCTAGAATTTTAGAGGTATGAAAAAATAATGAGTAAAATACAATATTTTGGCACAGGAAGACGTAAAAGTTCTATAGCTAGAGTGATATTAACTAAAGGAACAGGCGCGATGAAAATTAATAAAAGGGAATTTGTTAATTATATTCCTTCTAATGAAACTAGATTAGAAACAATTAAACCTTTACAATTAACTAAAACATTAGAAAAATATGATGTTGCTGTTAATGTATATGGAGGAGGAGTAACTTCGCAAGCAGGCGCTATTCGTTTAGGCATTGCTCGTTCTTTGTTAGAAGCAGAACCACATTTAAGGGTTATTTTAAAAAAAGCTGGTTTACTCACAAGAGATTCTCGCTGTGTTGAGCGTAAAAAATATGGTTTGAAAAAAGCTAGACGTGCCCCTCAATTCTCTAAAAGATAATTTTTTATATTTTGTTAAAATTTAATATCAGGAGTCTTGAATTTGATAAAGACTCTTTTTTTTATATCTTTTCACAATGAATTTAAATTTTTTTAAAATAAATTATTATTTTTTTATAAAGAAAGAGACAAAAATGGATAACATTAGACTACGTTATGCTCCTAGTCCAACAGGTTTCTTGCATATCGGTAATGCTCGTACTGCTTTATTTAATTATTTATTTGCGTGCCGTTATCAGGGAACTTTTATTATTCGTATTGAAGATACAGATTTAATTAGAAATATTCCTCAAAGCGAGGAACAACAAATAAAAGAATTAAAATGGTTAGGATTACAATGGAAAGAAGGACCTGATTGCGGAGGTATTTTTGGCCCTTATAGACAATCAGAGAGATTAGATATTTATCAAAAATATGCTCAGTTATTATTAAATAACTCTTTGGCTTATAAGCAATATTCAACTAATGATACTAGTAAGTTTGTAATTCGTTTTAAAGTTCCATTGCAAAAAGTTTTTGAATTTAATGATTTGATTCGAGGCCATTTATCTTTTAATAGTGAAGATATTGAAGATTGGATTATTATCAAAGAAAACGGTTTCCCTACTTATAATTTTGCTGCAGCTATAGATGATCATTTAATGCATATTTCTCATATTTTTCGAGGCGAAGAACATATCACTAATACACCTAAACAAATTATGATTTATCAAGCTTTTGGCTGGGAAATACCTTATTTTGCTCATATGTCTTTAATTTTAAATAAAAATAAAAAAAAGTTAAGTAAACGAGATACAAATACTATTCAATTTATTAAAAAATATATTGATTTAGGTTATTTACCAGAAGCTTTATTTAATTTTTTATCTTTATTAGGTTTTTCTCCGAAAACTAATCAAACTATCCTATCTGCTCAAGAAATTATTAATTTTTTTGATGTCAAAAGGTTAAATAAATCTGCTGCTATTTTTGATCCTAGTAAATTATCTTTTATTAATAGTCAGTATTTGAAAAAAATGTCTTTATCGGAATTAATACATAAAGTTAAAAATTGTTTTCAAAGTTATCAAATTATTTTGACTGATGAATGGTTACAAAAATTTGTGATTTTATTTCGTAATCGTATTTCTTATATTCAAGAAATGATTATTATGTATCAAAAATTTTTTCCTTCTGTTTATCAAATTGATATTTCAACTTTAAATTTTTTAAAAAAAAAGAATTATGTTTTCCCTTTAGTTAAAAATTTATATAATCTTTTGTTCTCTTTAGTTTGTTTTACAGCAAAGCAATTAAATCTTGTTATTGACCAATTGAAAAATCAAAGCAATTTGGAAAAAATAGATTTTTTCATTATTGTACGTATAGCTTGCACGGGTAAAAATCATGGTCCTTCTTTGTGCGATTATTTAGAATTATTAGGCAAAGATAATGTGTTAAAAAATATAAAAAATTTAATAAATTATGAAAAATCTTTGTCATAATAATAACCAATTATGTTAATTATTTTTAACAATAATCATGTAACATTTTTGATTTTAAAAAATTTATTATCAAAAAAGGGAGACAGTTAAGTTTTATATTAGTTATGTTAAAAATTTATAATTCTTTAACAAAAAAGAAAGAACCTTTTGTTAGTTTAATGCATAATTGTGTTAAAATATATGTTTGCGGACCAACGGTTTATGATCATCTGCATGTAGGAAATATCCGTCCTATTATATTTTTTGATATGTTGAAACATTATTTTAATGTTTTAGGGTTTAAAGTTCGTTTGGTAATGAATGTTACAGATATTGATGATAAAATAATTGATAAATCTATTGAACAAAAAATAACTGAAAAACAAATAGTTAGTTATTATACTACAGCTTTTGTAACTTTATTAAAAAAGTTAAATATTGATACTATAGATGATATGCCGTTTGTTACTCAATATATCAATGATATTATTAATTATATTTCTGAATTAAAAAAAAAGGGATATACTTACTCCACGAAGGAAGGTATTTATTTTCGTATAAATTTAGTCGAAAATTATGGTGAACTAAGTAAACAAGATTTAAATAAGTTAAGAAAAAATATTCGTCAAAACGTAGCAACGCATAAAGCGAATTTCGAAGATTTTGTTTTATGGAAAAGGACTTCTAAAGGTATTCAATATCCAAGTCCTTGGTTCGATGGTCGTCCTGGTTGGCATACTGAATGTGTAGTCATGATAAAAAAGTTATTCCATACCACTATCGATATACATGGAGGAGGTAATGATCTTAAATTTCCACATCACGAAAATGAACAAGCTCAGTTTTGGGCAAGCGAAAATCAACCTTTAGCAAAATTTTTTATACATGTTGGCCATGTTTATTATCAGCAAAAAAAAATGAGTAAATCTTTAGGTAATGTGATTTTAGTTAAAGACATCTTAGATGAAATTGATGCAAATGCGATAAAATTATTTTTTTTATCTTGTAGTTATTTACAACCTATTAATTATAGTTACTCAAATATACAAAAGTTTCAATTAAAATATACCAAAATATTGTATCATTTAAATAAAAATAATTTTCAATTATTATTAAATAATATCGATAATCAGGAGTTATTGGATCATTATATACAAAAATTTCATGTAATTATGTCTGATAATTTACAAACATCTAATGTTATTACTTTGATAGAAGCATTGTTGAAAGAAATGCATATTCAACATGAATGTTTAGTTAAATTAGCTAAATTACAAAATACCTTAATCTATTTATTAAATTCTTTAGGTATCAAAATTGTCTTAAAAAAACTTACATTAGAAAAAAGAAATATTTATTATTCATGGATAAAAGCTCGAAAAAATAAAGATTTTGATAAGGCAGATAAATTAAGAATTATTTTACAAAAAGAAAATATTATTTGAAATATTTATAATAATTAGTAATTTTTTATTTGTTGATATTTTTTAAAAAAATTATTATTAAACTTGAGAATAATCTGAATTCAGTCATATAGGAGAATGGGAGAGATTTTTTTATTATAATGAGTGAAAAAAAAAGAAAATTATTAAAAGAAAATATTCAAAATCAAAATATAAATACAAAAAAACTTTTCACTAATGTATCTGGTTTAACATTTCGAGAAGTTCAAGAAAAAATTTTAACACAAAATTCTTCTTCATTTGATAATAACAGAAGTATTAAAAATATCCTTTTCACTAACTTTTTTACTTTTTTTAATTTGTTATTGTTGATAATGACTATTATTATTATTAGAATAAAACGTTATGAACAATTAATTTTTCTTTTTATTAATATCTTAAATGTATTCTTAAATATTTCTCAGGAAATTAGAGCTAAGAAAATTTTAGATAAAATTTCTTTATTGTCTTTAAATAAAGCTAAAGTTTTTAGAGAAGGTCGTTTGTACACAGTGCCTATTAAAAATATCGTTTCTCATGATATTTTATTTTTAGAATTAGGTTCTCAAATTGTTGCAGATGCCTATGTACAAAAAGGTTTTTTGGAGGTAAATGAGTCTTTATTAACAGGTGAATCGAAGTTAGTTGTAAAAACAAAAGGTGATTTTTTATATTCAGGAAGTTATGTTGTTTCTGGCGAAGCGATTGCGGAAGTTTCAGCAATCGGCAAGGACATGTATATTTCTAAGTTAACTCAAGTTGCTAAAAAATATAAAAAAATCCAAACACCTTTAACTCGATCTTTTTCTTATTTAATTTTGGTTATTATTTTTATTTTAATTCCAATGACTTTAGCTACTTTTTATATCATCCCTCAAGACATGCGATTTGAGAATAAGTTTATTTTAGGTTTATGTAGTTTTATTTTAGGCATGATGCCTTCGGGTTTATTTTTGTTAACAACTTTAACTTTAGCTGTAGGTTTTATTAAATTAGCTAAAAAAAAAGCTTATATGAAAGATCTTTTTGGTATAGAAATCTTAGCGCAAATAGATGTTTTATGTTTAGATAAAACAGGTACCATAACAGATGGTTCTATGATAGTGAAAAAGGTTTATGAATATACTCGTTTAAATTTAAATTTTCCTCAATTAATGCATCAACTAGTTATGGTATTTCCAAGAAATAATCCTACTCAAAAAGCTTTGTATAATAAATTTGCATTAAATAATATCAACGTATCTCCTTTTAAAATTGTCGCAAGTCAATCTTTTTCTAGTTTCAGAAAGTATAGTGCTGTAGAATTCGAAAAAAAAGGAACTTTTCTTTTAGGAGCTCCTGAATTTATTCTAAAAAAACAATTTGAAGAAATCAAAGATAGGGTTGCATCCGAAAGTCAATTAGGTTATCGGGTGTTATTATTAGCTCAAACCAATACACCATTAAAACTTATTAATGTTAACACTCATTATCAAATTATTTCTTTAATACTTTTAGAAGAACATATTAAGTTTGATGCTTTTTCTACTTTAGAATATTTTCGTCAAAATAATATTCAAATTAAAATTATTTCTGGAGATAATGCTAATACAATTGCTTATATAGCTCGTAAATTAAATATTATTCAATCAAATCAACAAGTAATTAATTTAACTAATATTAAAAATCAACAACAAATTTCCGAATTAAGTTTAAAATATGATGTTTTTGGTCGTTCTACTCCTGAGCAAAAACAAATTATTTTACAATCTTTAAAAAAAAATAATTTCAAAGTTGCTATGATAGGGGATGGTGTTAATGATATTTTAGCTTTTAAAGAAGCTGATATTTCTATCGCTATGGCTTCAGGCAGTAAAGCAGCGCAAAATGTTGCTAATTTAGTTATGATTGATTCGCAATTTAGTTCTTTACCACAAGTGGTAACTGAAGGTCGCCGCGTGATCAATAATTTAAAAAAAATTTCGGTTTTATTTTTAGTTAAGACAATTTCTGTTTTTGGTTTTTCTTTGATTAATTTTATTTTTAATTTTTTAATTTTAAATTATGCATTGAAACAAAATTTTTTACCTTTTCCTTTTACTCCTTTGCAATTAAATTTAATTGATGTTTTTTTTATTGGGATACCTTCTTTCTTCTTATCTTTAGAAAATAATAATCAAAAAATTCAAAAAAATTTCTTAAAAAATGTCTTATACAAATCTTTTCCTTATTCTTTTTTAATTATTTTGAATTATTTATTTTTCATTTGGAGAACAAATTTTAATATTACTAATATTTCAGCTTTAATTCATTTTTTTACTGCTATTACTTTTTTTTATTTATTAATTGATAATTGTAGACCTTTGAATAAATGGAAATTTTTGTTAATTATGCTCATGTTATTTTCTTTTATATTTTGTATTCAAATAATTCCAAATAATCAAATACATTATGATATTTTGCGAATTAATAATTTAGGTTTACAAAGTTATGAATTGATTTATTTGATATTTGTGAATGCGATATTTTTTATTTATTGTTTTTTAAAACAAAATAAAAATTTAAAAATTTAGTTTTTCGATTGCGTTTTAATATTTTTAAATTTAAAGAAAAAAAGATTAAATTCATGATTATTTATGGTAAAAATATAATAAAAGAAGCTATTCAAAATAAAAGACCGATTTATAATTTATATATTGATAAAAAATTTAAGGATTTTGTTTTTTTAAATTTTTTAAAAAAAAATCAAATTCTTTATCATTTATTAGACAAACATCAATTAAATGAAAAAACAAAAAGTTGTCATCATCAAGGTATAGTTGCGGAAGTTCAAGATTATTCTTATTATAATTTATTAGATTATTTATCTTCTGATAATTTACAAATACAAAAGTTTTTAATTTTAGATAAAATACAAGATCCTCAAAATTTCGGTTCTATTTTAAGAACTTTAGCGACTATTGATTTTGATGGAGTGATTATAGCAAAAAAACATCAGGTGCTTTTGACTTCTGCTGTTGCTAAAGCAGCTAGCGGAGCTTTAGAATATGTTAAGATTTTTTTGGTTCCAAATTTATATCAAACAATATTAAAATTAAAAAAAAATAATGTTTTTGTTGTAGGTACTGATAGTAATGCATCTTCAACTTTTCGTCAAATACCGAAAAATCATTCTTTAGCTATTATTTTAGGTAATGAAGGAGCAGGTATTAGTCCATTATTAAAAAAAAATTGTGATTTAATGGTTAAAATACCAACCAATGGTCCTATTAATTCTTTAAATGTTAGTGTTGCAGCAGCTTTATTTATGTATTTCGCTATATTTTAATAGATAATATCTTCATTTAAATTATTTTTATGTTAAAATTATAATATATATTTGTTTTAGAATTTTTTTCCTTATTTTTTCTTTATACGGAAAGGAATATTTATTATAATGAAAAAAAATATTCTCATATGCTGTTTTTGCTTGAATCGTAATTATCATATTAAAAAACATGGAAAAAATTATCGTTTGAATTTGAAAAAATATTGTCCTCAATGTAATAAACATTCTTTACATGAGGAATCAATGTAAATATACTAAAATTTAAAAAAGAAATGAGATAAATTTTTATGATGTATAAAAATAAAAATGAACAATCTATTAATCCTATTTTCGAAGTTATAAAGCAAGAATATGGTTGGACAAATTTCGTTATTATTTTTTTTTCTATGTTGTTGATAGGATTATTTCGTACTTTAAGTGAAATTGATCAAAACAATGAAAAATTATACTCGATTTTGTCTATAGGCATGTTAATTTTTTTCTTTGGGAGTTTATGTGTTTTAGTAATAAAAATATTTCAAGGATTTATTTTGATAAAATGGCCTTCTTTAAAAACAGTATTTTATTATATGTTGCAAGTTATTTTTTTTACTTTTTTTTTAGTAATGATAGTTAATCAGTTTAATGTATTGTATGGTTTAGCTGTAAAGTATACAAAAAAGTTATAATAAATAGTTATCAATTATATTAGAAAAAATCCACAAAATTAGGATTCTGAAAAGTTAATATGGAAGAACAAAAAATTAAAAAAAATGTATCACAAATAGATTCAAAAAAATCAAATATTGATGAAGCTAAATGGTACGTTATTCAAACGTATTCTGGATATGAAAATTCAGTAAGAGAAGACTTGTTAAAAATAGCTAATAAAGGAGATAATTTTTCCAAATTTATTTTTGATGTTATTTGCCCTAAAGAACAATATTTTAAACTTAAATCGGATGGTTCTAAACAAAAAAAAGAGAAAAAAATGTTTTCGGGTTATGTTTTTGTGAAAATGATTGTAACAGATTATTCTTGGTTTGTGGTTCGTAATTTACCAAAGGTCACTGGTTTTTTAGGTTCAATCAAAAAAAGTAATACTATGCCTATTCCTTTGAGTGAAAACGAAATAAAACCTATTTTAATTAAATCAGGACTTATTACCAAACCTAATTATAATTATTTAATTAATAAACAGGTTGAAATTACCAATGGTTCATTCTCTGGTCAAAAAGGTAAGGTTATTTTGATCGATAATAATCAAGATAAAATGATTGTAGAAATTGATTTATTCGGAAGATTAACGCCAATCGAAATTTCGTTCACATCTTTTAAAGAAGTTATTTAACATTAACTATAAAGTTATTTTATTGTCTTGTATATTTGTTATTTTGTATAATTATGTTATAATGCTTGATGACTTGTTTTTTCTATTTTTGTCAATTCGTTTGTATTATGTTACTATTTATGTAAATTTAATATGTTTTTCATATTTAAAATTATATAAATAAATCTTGAGTTATAGTTACAAATATAAAACAAAATAATATAAAATTAAAAAAATGAAAATTAAAATAAAAGAGGTTTGTATAAATAAATGACAAAAAAAGTTATTAAGACCATTAAATTACAAATTCCCGCAGGTAAAGCGAATCCTGCTCCTCCAGTAGGTCCAGCGTTAGGCCAGGCGCAAGTTAATATTGTTTCTTTTTGTTCACAATTTAATGAAGCTACTAAAGATAAAATAGGTTTTATTATTCCTGTAGTGATTTTAGTTTATGATGATAGAAGTTTTCATTTTGTAACTAAAACCCCTCCTACAAGCGATCTTTTAAAAAAGATAGTTAATATACCTAAGGGTTCTTCTAATGCTAAAAAAACGAAAATAGCAACGATAAATTGGAAACAAATTGAAGAAATTGCTCAAATGAAAATGGTAGATTTAAATGCTTATTCTTTAGAAAAAGCTTGTAAAATTATCGAAGGAACAGCGATAAATATGGGGATTATTGTAGAAAAGTAAAAAAATTATTTAATTAAAATTAAAATTTAACAATTTTTTTATATTTTGTTAGTTCGAAAAGTGTAATTATGGGATTTAATTTTTGAAGAAAGGATGGGGTTAAATATAAAAATTTATAATTTGTATTATGAAAAGAAGTAAAAAATATTTATCTGTTGTCAACAAGATTGATTTAAAAAAATTATATAATTTATCACAAGCTGTAGAATTATTAAAAGAAATAAAAATTACGAAGTTCGATGCAACTGTAGAGTGTAGTTTTTCTTTGAATTTGGATCCGAAGAAAGTAGAACAAAATTTGCGTTTATCTTTTGTATTACCTCATGGTAGTGGAAAAATATTAAAAGTTGCTGTAGTGACTAAGGGTTTAAAATTAAAAGAAGCAGAAGAAGCACAAGCAGATTTTGTAGGAGAACAAGATTTATTAGATAAAATTGCTAAAAATTGGTTTGATTTTGATGTTTTAGTAGCTACGCCTGATATGATGCCAGCAATTTCTAAATTAGGTCGTTTATTAGGCCCTAAGGGTTTAATGCCTAATCCTAAATTAGGTACAGTGACAGAAAATATAACTCAAATTGTCAAAGATATTAAAAAAGGTCGTGTCGAATATAAAGTTGATAAAACTGGTAATTTACATACAATCTTAGGTAAAGTTTCTTTTAGTAATGAACAGATTATTGATAATTTTAAATTTACTTATGATTATCTTAATTCTTTAAAACCTAAAACGGTTAAAGGTAATTTTATTAAATCTTTAACTTTATCAACTACCATGTCTCCTGGTATTCGTATTGAAAATAAAATAAATTAGTTTTGTGCATTGAAGTTTTATCCCGCTTAATTTATAAGTTTTTACATTTTTTTTAATTATAGTTTCTATTCTGTATCACATAATATTTCTATTTATAATCTATAAACTTTTATGGAATTTTTTTACTGTTATTTATAAGATATCAATAAGGAGACGTTAAATAATAATAACGATGTTAAGACCTAATATAACCAAGAAAAACGAAGCAGTTAATTTATTAGCTCAAAATATTTGTAATTCTAAATTAGTTATTTTATTTGAGTTTCAAGGTTTAAAAGTAAGTGATTTAACTCAATTACGTTGCCAATTAAGAAAATATAATAGCAAAATAAAATTTTATTCTAATAATATTATTAAAAGAGCTTTCGAAACAACTAATTATACTGAATTAGTAAGTGATTTACGATATCCAAAAGCTCTATTAATAAGTGAGCAAGAGTTGATTGAACCAGCACGAATTTTAAATCGTTTTGCTAAAGAAAATAAATTTTTAAAAATTATTTCTGGAGCAGTTGAAAATCAAATTTGTTCGGCAAAAGTAATAAATGATTTAGCAAATTTAGTTTCTCGCGAAAAATTATTAATGTTTTTATTTTTAGGTATGTTATCACCTTTACAAGAATTAATAATGGTTTTGAATTTTTTGATTAAACAGAAAACAGAATAGATTTTATAATTAAGAGCAGAGTGAATATAAATTGGAAATATGTTTTTTATTGAAAAAAAATATTTTGTTAGTTACATGAATAAATGAGAAAAAGGAAAAAAAGAAATGGCGAAGTTAAATAAAGAAGTTTTTATAGAAACTTTAAAAAATATGACTTTATTAGAAATTAAAGAATTAGTTGAAGCTTTAAAAAAAGAGTTTGGTATTGATTTTTCTAATTTAACTCCAGTTAATTCAACAGATTCTAATGATGTTAATAAATCTGGTAGTGAAGCTAGTGAACAAACAGAATTTACACTAATTTTAAAAACTTTTGGCGAAAGTAAAAACAAAATTCCTATTATGAGAGCACTTCGTGATATTTACAATTTTAATTTAAAAGATGTAAAAGAAATTGTAGAAACTCCGAATAAAATTATTAAAGAAGGTATTAGCAAGAGCGATGCAGAGCGTGTTAAACAACAATTAGAATCATTAGGAGCTACAGTAGAATTAAAATAATATTTTCTAACGCGATAATGTTTTTTAAGTATGAAACCTAAGAAGAAGTCGAATTATCTTAGGTTTTTGTTTTCTAAATAATAATTTTTTGATTAGGAGTTCAAAATAAAAAAAATGAAAAAATATCGTGATGTTGCATATGGTAAAAAGGTAGTACGTCGTAATTATTCCAAGGTTAATTTTGATATTGAGTTACCTAATTTAATCCAAACTCAAATTGATTCTTTTAATTTATTTTTAAAACAAGGTATTCAAGAATCTTTGAATGATATTTCACCTATTGAAAGTTACAATGGCGATTTAAAATTGTATTTCGATGATTTTTATTTAAAACAACCCAAACTTAGTATTAAAGAAGCTCGTTTAAAAGATTTTAGTTATTGTGCAGAATTATTTGCGAATGTTAGATTAGAAAATGTATTAACTGGTGAAATTCAAAAAGATGTGATTTTAATGACAGAACTACCTTTAATGACTTCTTCGGGTACTTTTATTATTAACGGTACGGAAAGAGTTGTTATTGCGCAAATTATTCGTTCTGCTGGTACTTATTTTACAGAAAAATTTGATATTAAATTGAATAAAACTTATTTTGAAGCTCAAATTATTCCTACCAGAGGCGTGTGGATAGAGTATGAACAAAGTAATAAAGATATTTTATATGCTAAATTAGATCGTTCTAAAAAAATACCTTTAACGAAGTTTATTCAATCTTTAGGTTTTAGAGATAGAGAAGATATAGAAGAAGTTTTTGGTAAAAATGAATTATTAACCTTAAGTTTTGATAAAGATGCCGAAATTAATATGCAAGATGCTATTGTTGAACTTTATTCTAAATTACATCAAGGAGAAAAAGTATCAGCTAACGCAGCTAGAGAATTTATTAGAACACGATTATTTGATTCTAAAAAATATGATTTATCTTCTGTTGGTCGTTTTAAAATTAATAAAAAACTAGATGTTTTAAATCGTGTTGAAAATACTTATTTAGCCCAAGATATTAAAAATCCAGATACTAATGAATTGATATTTAATAAAGGAACTCTTTTAACAAAAGATGTTTTAAAACAATTAGAAAATAAACGCCATTTTTTTAGAGTAGAAATGATGAAATCCAAAGGTCATTTAGAAAATGAATTATATTATGATATTAACTTAGATAAATTACCTTTTTATGTTAAAAAAGGAACTGTTTCGGACAGTATTGATATTTATACAAAAGAACATATTCTAAATAATAAAACAGAAGAAATTTTAGTAGAAGCTGATACTTTAGTAGATGAATCTATTCTATCTTTTTTATTAAAAAATAAAGATCACTTAGATAAAAAAATTGTAGATTCTTTTTTGAAAAAAAATTTATTAAAAAAAGCCGCAAGTTTGTTACAAAATCAAAGAAATATTTGGAATGAAGTTTTACATATTTATGTATTGGATGAAAATGAAAATAAAAAATTTATAAAAGTAATTGGAAATGATCAAACTGAGCAAAGAAAACATATTGTTTTATCTGATATTATAGCTAGTATTAGTTATTATTTAAATTTATATGATAGTATTGGTCAAATTGATGATATTGATTATTTAGGTAATAGAAGATTACGTTTAGTTGGGGAAATTTTAAAAAATCAATTTCGAATCGGATTGACGCGCTCTGAAAAAAGTATTAAAGATCGTATGTCTACTAGTAAATTCGATTCCACTACTCCTTCTCATTTAGTTAACTTTTCTGCTTTATCTATAGTTATTAAGGCTTTTTTTGCCCGTTCTCGTTTATCTCATTTCATGGAACAAATTAATCCTTTAGCGATTTTAACACAAAAAAGAAGAATTTCCGCTTTAGGCACAGGAGGAATTATAGATCGTGATCGAGCGGGAATTGAAGTTCGTGATGTTCATAATTCTTATTATGGAAGATTATGTCCAATCGAAACACCAGAAGGACCATCTATTGGTTTAATTTCTTCTTTAGCTACTTATGCTCAAGTAGACGAATATGGTTTTATTAAAACACCTTTTTTGAAAGTTATACATAATAACAATATAACTGAAGTAACTTTAAAAACAGAATATATTACGGCAGATCAAGAAGAAGGTGAAATTATCGCATCAGCTGACTCTCCTTTAAAAGAAGATAATACTTTTAAATTCAAGAAAATTTTGGCACGTAAAAATGGTGAAACAAGTTTTTACGAGGCTAAAGATATTACTTATATGGATGTTTCACCGAAACAAATTGTTTCTGTAGCCACTTCTATAATTCCTTTTTTAGAACATAATGATGCATCACGCGCTTTAATGGGTACTAATATGCAACGTCAAGCTTTACCTTTGTTAATTCCAGAAGCTCCTATTGTAGGAACAGGAGTTGAGCATCGTATTGCTAAAGATTCAGGATGTCTTATTTTAGCTGCAAAAGATGGTCAGGTAATTTATGTTGATGCTCAAAAAATAATTGTCAAAGAAGAAAATGGTGATGAAAAAACTTATGAATTGAGTACTTTTGAAAAATCTAATCAAAATACTTTAGTTTTACATCGTCCTTTAGTTAATAAAAATGAATATGTAAAAAAGGGAGATATTTTAGTTGATGGTTCTGCTATTTCTCAAGGTGAATTAGCTTTAGGAAAAAATATCACAGTGGCTTTTATGACTTTAGATGGATATAATTACGAAGATGCTGTTATTATTTCAGAAAGTTTAGTGCAAAATGATATTTTTACTTCTTATCATATTAACAAATATGAAATAAATACAATGGAATTAAAAAAAGGCGCAGGTAAAGAAGAAATTACGAGAGAAGTTCCTAATGTTAGTCAGGAAGCTGTTAAAAATCTGGATGAAAGAGGTATTATTATTCCTGGTTCAGAAGTTAAAGAAGGTGATATTTTAGTTGGTAAAATTATCCCCCGTGGGGGAATTATCGAAACAACACCTTTTGAAAAATTAATCCAAACTATTATAGGCGAAAAGGCTAGGGATTATAAGGATGCTTCTTTAAGGGTTCCCTATGGTGAAAGTGGTATCGTACAAAGTGTGGAGTATTTGTCCGTTGATAAAGGCGATACTTTAGCTAATTCAGGGATTAATCAAAGCGTGCGTGTTTATATTGCTAAAAAAAGGAAAATCAAAGAGGGTGATAAAATAGCAGGACGTCATGGTAATAAAGGAGTTATTTCCCGTATTTTACCTAAAGAAGATTTACCTTATATGAGTGATGGTACTCCAATTGATATTATTTTAAATCCTTTGGGTGTTCCTAGTAGAATGAATATTGGTCAAATTTTAGAAATGCATTTAGGTTTGGCAGCTCGCAAATTAGGTATTAAAATTGCTACTCCTGTTTTTGATGGTGTTAATAACGAAGATTTGATTGAAATTATGAAAGAAGCTAACTTACCTTTGGATGGCAAAACCATTTTATATGATGGTCGTACAGGAGAACCTTATGATAAACCTATATCTGTAGGCGTTTTGTATATGATCAAATTATCTCATATGGTGGATGATAAATTACATGCCAGAAATGTTGGACCATATACTTTAATTACTAATCAGGCAACACGTGGTCAAGGTAGTAGTGGTCCAGGTGGTCAAAGAACAGGTGAAATGGAAGTATGGAGTTTATATGGTTATGGTGCTGCTCATACTTTACAAGAACTTTTAACTATTAAAAGTGATGATATTATAGGACGTAATAAAACTTATAATGCTATTGTCAATGGTTTAACTTTACCTAAACCTTCTATTCCTCAAAGTTTTAGAGTTTTTGTCAAAGAGTTACAAGCTTTGGGACTTCATGTAGAATTAATTAAAGCAGATAATAAAGAAAATGCAGTTAATTATTCTTTAGTAAATAAAAATAATACAAAGGAGTAAAATACCACCAATTATGAATTTAGAAACGAAATTAGACAATTTGTCTATTTCAAAAAAAACATTAGATAGTTTAAATTTAATTGGAATTAATTATTTATTTGATTTTAATTCTTATAATTTAGAAGAATTACGTTCTTTATTAAATAAAGAAATTTTGGATGATATTATTCCTTTATTAAAAAATTATTTTTTACCCGAAAAATTAACAAAATTAAACTTAAATGCTGATTTAATTTCTTTTTTATTAGATAATAATATTACAAATCTCCAAAAATTTTTACAAAATAAAAATTTTGTATATTCTTTGTGTCAAAATAATCCCATTTATTTAAAACAAATAACTGATCTTTTGGAGTTTTATCAGGAAGAATTAAACATCAATACGTTTATGGAAAAAAAAGAAGTAGAATCTATTTCGCCAGAAGATAAATTTTTAGTGAAAAATAATAAATTTAAAAAAGAATATGGCAGTCGAGAATATGAATATTTTAAAGTACGTTTAGCTTCTCCACATGAAATTCGCCAATGGTCATATGGTGAAATAGTAAATTATGAAACGATTAATTATCGCACAGCGAAACCAGAATTTGGTGGTTTATTTTGTCCTAAAATTTTTGGTCCTACTAAAGATTTACAATGTGCTTGTTTAAAAAAACAAACTTTGAAAAAATTTCAAATTTGTTCTAAATGTGGCGTTGAAATTACAGATGAAAAAGTTCGTTGCGAAAGAATGGGACACATAGAATTAGTTTCTCCTGTAGTACATACTTGGTATTTGAATAGTTCTCCTAGTCGTTTAGCTATTTTATTAGGTATTAAAGCTAAAGAATTATCCGAAATAGTGTATTACGTTTCTTATATAGTTTTTTCACCAGGAAACACAAATTTAGAAAATAAACAAATGATTTCGGCAATGCAATATAGACAATATTTAGAACATTATGGAAATAATTTTGTAGCTTTGACAGGTGCTGAAGCTGTTAGGAAAATGCTGCAAGATTTAGATTTAAATCAAACAATTAAAGAATTACGTTTATTATTAAAAACAGTTTCCAAACAAAAAAGAGATATCGTCATCAAAAGATTAGAAATTATCGAAGCTTTTAATCAGTCTGATAACAAACCAGAATGGATGATTTTAGATGTTATTCCTGTTTTGCCTGCTAATTTAAGACCTATTGTTCCTTTAGATGGCGGTCGTTTTGCTACTACTGATATTAATGATTTATATCGTCGTATTTTAAATCGTAATAATCGTTTAAAAAAACAAATTAAACAAAAAGCGCCTGAATTAATTATAAAAAATGAAAAAAGAATGTTACAAGAAGCCGTAGATTCTTTATTTGACAATGTTAAAGTTAATAAAAAAAATAATTCTAATATAGAAAGAAGTAAAGTTTTAAAATCTTTATCTGAAATGTTAAGAGGAAAACAAGGTCGTTTTCGACAAAATCTTCTAGGAAAGAGAGTTGATTATTCTGGAAGATCAGTTATCATTGTTGGGCCAGAACTAAAAATTCATCAATGTGGTATTCCTCGACAAATGGCTTTGATTTTATTTAAGCCTTTTATTTTGAATAAGTTGCAACAAACTAAAGGGATTGATCGTAAAAGCGCGGTTACTTTATATGAAAAAATGAATGAATATGTTTTAAGTATTTTAGAAGAAGTTGTGAAAGAACATCCTGTATTATTAAATAGAGCTCCTACGTTACATCGCTTAGGAATACAAGCTTTTGAACCTAAATTAATAGATGGAAAAGCTATTAAACTTCATCCTTTAGTAACTGCTGCTTTTAATGCTGATTTTGATGGTGATCAAATGGCTGTTTATTTACCTTTATCATTGGAAGCTCAAGCAGAAGCACGTTTATTAATGTTAGTTTCTAATAATATTTTAGATCCAAAAAATGGTCATCCAGTATTATCTCCATCGCAAGATATGGTATTAGGTAATTATTATTTGACTATTGAAAATAAAAAAGAACATGTTTTAACAGGTTATAATTCCGAACAAAGAAACCAAGAATATCAATTTAAAAATCGTAATGAAGGTAAAATTTTTTCTAATTTAAAAGAGGCGGATTTAGCTTTTTTTAATAAAGAAATTGATTTGCATACACGTATTTTAATTCAAACAGAGAATGTTAATTCTTATTTTACAATTGAACAAAAAAACAAATATTTATTAACAACTTTAGGAAAATTAATTTTCAATAATATTTTACCTACAGATTTTCCTTATATTCAAGAACCAACTGTTTTTAATTTAGAATCACAAACTCCAGATGTTTATTTTATATCTAAAGGTGTTGAACCTAAAATTGTTTTATCAAAAATTCCTTCACCCGAACCTTTTAAAAAGAAATTTCTTTCAATGATTATTGATCGTGTGTTTAAAAAAAGTAATATTACTGAAACATCTAAAATGTTAGATAATATTAAAGATTTGGGTTTTAAATATGCTACTTTAGCTGGTATTACAATTTCTCATTCTGATATCAAAGTTTATTCTAAAAAAGAAGAGATATTAAAACAAGTAGAGGATAAAATATCACAAATTGAAAAATGGTATGACTATGGTTTTTTAACAAAATCAGAAAGAAAATCTTTAATTATTCAAGAATGGAAAATTGTTCGTGATAAAATTCAAGAAGGTTTGATGAAAGAATTTGATAGTGATAATAATTTATTTATGATTAGCGATAGTGGAGCTCGTGGTAATGCTTCTAATTTTTCACAATTATCAGGGATGAGAGGTTTAATGAATAGCCCAAAAGGAGAGGTTTTAGAAATACCTGTTAAAACTTCTTTTAAAGAAGGATTAACAGTTTCAGAATTTTTTATTTCAACTCATGGAGCTCGTAAAGTATCAACTGACACTGCTTTAAAAACAGCTGAATCAGGTTATTTAACACGTCGTTTAGTTGATGTAGCGCAAGATAATATTATTACCAAAGAAGATTGTTTTAGTGATAAAGGTATTTCTATTAAATCAATTTCACAAGATGAAAAAGAAATTATTATATTATCTCAACGTATTTTTGGACGTTTTGCGGCCGCAGATATTTTAGATCCACGTAATAAAATAATTATTGTTGCTAGAAATCAAATGATAACTAAAGAAATTATTCCTAAAATTATTGAAGCTGATATTAAAGAAGTTAAAATTAGAAGTGTTTTAACTTGTAATTGTGAACATGGTATTTGTGCTAAATGTTATGGTTTGAATTTATCAACTAATCAGCAAGTGGAAATAGGAGAAGCTGTTGGTGTTATCGCGGCGCAATCTATTGGAGAACCTGGTACACAATTAACTATGCGTACTTTTCACACAGGTGGTGTTTTAGCTGTGTCAGATATTACTCAAGGTTTACCTCGAATCCAGGAATTATTTGAAGCACGTAAACCTAAAGGTCAGGCCATTATTAGTGAATGTGATGGTATAGTATATAAAATAGATAATAATCATCAAAAACCATGTATTGTAATTCATTCTATTGCACAACCTGTTAAAGAATATGTTTATTTTGTGTATCCTAATATAGAAATTTTAGTGCAAGAAAAAATGCATGTTAAAGCTGGTCAAAAATTAACTGCAGGTTCGGTTGATTTAAAAGAATTATTAAGATCTAGTGATGTAGAAGAAACTCAAAAATATATCCTTGAAGAAGTGCAAAAAGTTTATCAGTCGCAAAGTGTTACTATTAGTGATAAACATATTGAAATTATTATTCGTCAAATGTTTAAACAAGTTATGGTGATTTACGAAGGAGATACTAATTTATTACCAGGGTTAGAGGTGTCGATTAAAGAATTCAAAAAAGCTAATCAACAAATGCTACAACAAAAGAAAAAATTAGCAGTAGGACGTCCTATTTTATTAGGTATTACCCGCGCAGCTTTAAAAAGTGATTCGTTACTTTCAGCCGCTTCTTTCCAAGAAACAACCAAAATTTTAATTGATTCAGCTATCAAAAGCCAAATTGATTATTTATATGGTTTAAAAGAAAATGTAATCGTTGGTGGTTTGATCCCAGCAGGAACAGGTATTTTAGAAGAAGTTTCTTTCAAATATCCTTTGAATGAAGAAAAAAGATAAAAAATTTTTTTATTTATCAATCGCAATTAATGAAAATTTAAATTATTGTTTTTTTATGTTTAAAAAAGTTATAATATCTGCATGGTATTAAATTTTTTAGAAACAAACTCAGAAAAATTAAAAGAAAGGATTTTATTTCTTTATGTCTACTATTTCTCAGTTAATTAGATACGGAAGAGTTAATAAAAAGTCCAAAATTAAATCACCTGCTCTAAAATATAGTTTTAATAATTTACAAAAAAAAGTAAAAAAATATAATTCTCCTCAAAAATCAGGCGTTTGTGTTAAAGTATCAACAATGACTCCTAAAAAACCGAATTCAGCATTAAGAAAATTCGCTAGAGTTCGTTTAAGTAATGGTACAGAAGTAACCGCTTATATACCAGGCATTGGTCATTCTTTACAAGAACATAGTGTTGTTTTGGTTCGTGGAGGAAGAGTGAAGGATTTACCAGGAGTTCGTTATCATATTGTTCGTGGAGCTCTTGATGCGATAGGAGTTAATGACAGAAAACAAGCTCGTTCTAAATATGGTACAAAGAAACAATCTCAATCAAAAAAATAATCATAATTGAATGAAATATTTTTAAATTTAAATAAAATTAAACAGAAAGTGAAATAAGGTTATTTTATGTCTCGTAAGAAACGTATTTATAAAAAAGAAATTTTACCAGATCCTGTTTATAATTCTAAATTAGTGACTAAGATTATTAACACTATTATGCAGGATGGAAAAAAAAGAGTAGCACAAAATATTTTATATAGCGCTTTAGTTCGTGTGAAAGAAATTACTAAAAGAGAGCCTATAGATGTTTTTAACGAAGCTTTAAATAATATTATGCCGATTTTAGAAGTACGTACGCGTACTATAGGTAGTCAAAATTATCAAGTTCCTTCTGAAGTTCGTCCAGAAAGACGTCAATCTTTAGGTTTAAGATGGTTGATACAATTTGCTCATAAACGTAATGAAAAATCTATGAAAGAAAAGTTAGCTAAAGAAATTATAGATGCTTCTATGGGAGTGGGTACTTCTGTTAAGAAAAGAGAAGATACTCATCGTATGGCAGAAGCAAATAAAGCTTTTGCGCATTATCGTTGGTAATTTATTAAACTTACAAAGGAGAAAGACAAATGGCGCGTCAAATTAAATTGGATAAAATGCGAAATATTGGTATTATGGCTCATATTGACGCAGGCAAGACAACGACTACTGAAAGGATTTTATTTCATGCAGGGAAAATTCACAAAATAGGAGAAACGCATGATGGCAAGTCTCAGATGGATTGGATGGAACAAGAACAAGAAAGAGGGATCACTATTACTTCTGCTGCTACAAGTGTTTTTTGGAGAGAACACCAAATCCAAATTATTGATACCCCAGGTCATGTGGATTTTACAGTAGAAGTTTCTCGTTCTTTAAGAGTTTTAGATGGCGCCATTGCGGTTATTGATGCTCAAGCTGGTGTTGAACCACAAACAGAAACTGTTTGGAGACAAGCTACAGAATATAAAGTTCCACGTATTATTTTTGTTAATAAAATGGATAAAATAGGAGCAGATTTCGATTATGCTATTAAAACTTTGAAGAAGAGATTAGGTATTAAATCAAGTCCCATTCAGTGGCCTATAGGACAAGAAAGCAGTTTTAACGGAATTATTGATTTATTAACTATGACCGCTTTTGAGTATGATGGTTCTCCAACAGAAAATACTAAACAAATTGATATTCCTGAAAATTTAAAAGAAATTGCGATAACTAAAAGACAAGAATTAATTGAAACTTTATCTGATTTTGATGATGAATTGATGGAACTATTTTTAGAAAATCAAATTATCAGTGTAGACTTGTTAACGAAAATAATTCGTAAAGCTACTTTAAATGCGAATTTTTTCCCTATTTTATGTGGTTCTGCATTCAAAAATAAAGGAATTTTAAAACTTTTAGATGCTGTAATTGCATATATGCCTTCTCCTTTGGATGTGCCATCAGTAATAGGGTTAGATGAAAATCAGAATCAAATTATGCGTAAACCTTCTGACGATGAACCTTTTACTGCTTTAGCTTTTAAAGTTATGACTGATCCTTTCGTAGGTCGTTTAACTTTTTTAAGGATTTATTCGGGAAAAATCGCCATTGGTTCTTATGTTAAAAATACGACTAAAAATACCAGAGAACGTATTAGTCGTTTATTAAGAATGCATGCTAATTTAAGAGAAGATATTAAAGAAGCTTATACTGGAGATATTATTGCTGCTGTAGGTTTAAAAAATACTACCACAGGTAATACTTTAACATTAGAAAATGATTTTATTGTTTTAGAATCGATGAATTTTCCTGAACCAGTTATTCAAATTGCTGTCGAACCAAAAACCAAACAAGATCAAGATAAAATTGCTGTGGCTTTAGGTAAATTAGCAGAAGAAGATCCTACTTTTAAAGTTAATATCGATCACGAAACAGGACAAACTATTATCTCAGGAATGGGCGAATTACATCTTGATATTATTATTGATCGCTTAAAAAGAGAGTTTAATATCCAAGCCAATGTTGCTCAACCGCAAGTTTCTTATAGGGAAACTTTAACACAAGCTGCTGAAACTGAAGGCGAGTTTAAACGTCAATCTGGTGGTCGTGGACAATATGGAAAAGTTCGTATTTTATTTGAACCAAATGAAGGTAAAGGTTTCGAATTTGTTAATAAAATTGTTGGAGGTGTTATTCCACGTGAGTATATTCCAGCGGTTAAAAAAGGTTTGGAAGAATCTTTAAAAAACGGTATTCTTGCTGGTTATCCTTTTATTGACTTAAAAGCAACTTTGGTTTATGGTGATTATCATGAAGTAGATTCGTCTGAAATAGCTTTTAAAATCGCAGCATCTATTGCTTTTAAAGAGATAAAAAATAAAGGAGCATTAGTAATTTTAGAACCTATTATGAATGTAGAAGTTTTTACTCCTAATAATTATATTGGTAATGTTATCGGTGATTTAACTTCTCGTAGAGGGAAATTAGAAAATCAAGAAAATCGTGGGAATGTTATCTCTATTAAAGCCTTAGTTCCTTTATCCGAAATGTTTGGTTATGCAACTTCGTTACGTTCTAGTACACAAGGAAGGGCAAGTTTTATTATGCAATTTTCTCATTATGAAAAAACACCAAAAAATATTGCAGAAAAAATAATCAAAGAACGTAGTTAATATAAATGATTAACTTAATATAGTGTCTAAAAATTATCTTTTTTTGTATATTTTTTGAAATAATTAAAGTAAAATATAAAATAGATGAATAGTTAAAAAAGGAGGCCTAATCAATGGCTAATGAAAAATTTATAAGAAATAAACCTAATATTAATGTCGGAACAATTGGTCATGTAGATCACGGAAAAACAACTTTAACTGCTGCCATTACTTATTATTTATCTAATTTAGGTTTAGCAAAAAAACAAGATTACGATCAAATAGATAAGGCACCAGAAGAAAAAGAACGCGGAATTACTATTAGCGCTTCGCATGTTGAATATGAAACAGATAAAAGACATTATGCACATGTAGATTGTCCAGGTCATGCTGATTATATTAAAAATATGATTACAGGCGCAGCGCAAATGGATATAGGTATTTTAGTAGTTTCTGCTGCTGATGGTGTAATGCCACAAACTAAAGAACACGTTTTATTAGCTAAACAAGTTGGTATTTCCAATTTGGTTGTTTTCTTGAATAAATGCGATACTTTAGATGATCCTGATTTGTTAGAATTAATAGAATTCGAAGTAAAAGAAATGTTAAACGCTAATCATTTTGATGCTAATAAAATACCTATTATTAAAGGTTCTGCCTTAAAAGCTTTAGAAGGTGTGCCTGAATATACAAAAAGTATAGGAGAATTATTAGATACTTTAGATCAATTTCCAGAACCAGTTCGTGCTATCGATGAACCTTTTTTAATGCCAATTGAAGATGTTTTTACTATTACAGGACGTGGTACAGTAGCTACAGGTCGTGTAGAACGTGGTATTATTAAAATTGGTGATGAAGTAGATATTGTTGGTTTAAGAGATACTCAAACTGCTGTTGTAACTGGTTTAGAAATGTTTCGTAAAAGTTTAGAAAGCGCACAAGCAGGCGATAACGTAGGTGTTTTATTACGTGGTATTTCACGTACTGATATTGAACGCGGACAAGTTTTAGCGAAGTCAGGATCTGGTGTAAAATCTTATTCTAAATTTATAGCTCAACTTTATGTTTTATCCGAAAAAGACGGAGGACGTACTACTCCTTTTTCCAATAATTATCGTCCCCAATTTTATTTCCGTACTACTGATGTTACTGGTGTTATTCAGTTAAAAGATGATGTCAAAATAGTTATGCCTGGTGATTTACAGGACGAGATTACAGTAACTTTAATTCATCCTATTGCTCTTGAAGAAGGAACCAAATTTTCTGTTCGTGAAGGTGGTCGTACTGTAGGTGCGGGTTCTGTAATTAAAATTATTGAATAATCTCTATACGTTATAAATATAAAAGATCTCTAATAGAGATCTTTTTTTATATTAATTTTAATATGTAGGAAAAAAAATAGTAATAAAAATATATTTTAGTTAAATCTAATAAATAAAATATTTAATAACAATTTAATTTATTTTATATTTTTTATTTTTTCAAATTTTTTTAATTATTTTATCTTTTTATTAAAATTTAATTAATTTTTTTGTTATTCTCTACTTTAATCATTTTGTTATCTAGAGATAATTTATATATATCAGACTAAAATTACTAATATTTTAATTAAATCTTTCTTTTTCTTTATTGTTAGCATCTTAACAGTTCATTTATTAACTTTATTTTATATTTTTTGTAAATTTGTTTTTTTAATAATTTTTTTTTGAATTATTTTTAATAATAATTCCCAAGGTATAGTTGCGCATAATACTCTTCCGGGAAAATTATTAATTAATTTTAAAGATAACAAATCTTTTTCTAAATAAGAAGAATCAAAATGTTTATTATTTATCATATTTAAAAAATGATTAATTTTTTTTATTACAAGAGACAAAGGAAGGTTTTTTAAAAAAATAGACATTAAAGAAGATGAAGCGACGAGAATAGCGCATCCTTTGGTTTTATATCTTATCATTGTCAGTTTTTTTTCGGATATAAAAATTTGTAAAATTATGTTTTCCCCACAAATTTTATTTTCTTTTCGGGATATAATATTAGGAAAAGGTGTTTTTGTAATTAATCCTTGATGAATCGTTAAACTAGCATATTTTAAAATTATTTTGCGATATATTTCGTTAATATTCATAATTCATTTTTCTTTGTTGGCTCTTAACAAAATTTATTCCCAATAAACTAAGGCATGAAATTTATTTTTTTTAGTTAATAAAAGATATTTTCTAAAATTTGCATTTTCAATATTTAAATAATAATTAACTTGTTCTACAAGTCGCCCCCCTACTTTAATAGATTTAGCATTAATTAAATAACGTGCTTCGTTTTTAGAATTAGATAGTTTTGTATTTTTCAAAGCGTCTACTAATAAAATAGGATTAGATGTCTTTTTTATATTTATTAATGGCAAATGTTTTTGCAACAAAATAAAATCATTTTCTGTTATTTGAGATATTGGTTTGTTAAAAAGAATATGATTGATTTGTTCGCATTCATATGCTATTGATTTGTTATGTAAAAAACTAATAATAAAATTAGCCAAGGCTTTTTGAGCTAATCTTTTTTTTGGATTTTGTTTTGTTTCTTGTTCAAATTTTTCAATTTCTTTGATTTCTAACAATGTTAATTTTTTTAAATAATTAATAACATCTTGATCTTTTGTATTAAAAAAATATTGATAAAGTTCATAAGGATTTGTTAGATTGGGATCCAACCATAAAGTTTGTTTTTCACTTTTTCCAAATTTTTTCCCTTGGTGATCTAATAAAAGAGGAATACTCATACCAATAACTTTTTGTTGATTTGAGGTCGTGTCCAGTTTTCTTATTAATTCTAGGCCACTAGTAATATTACCCCATTGATCAGAACCACCAATTTGCAGTCTAATATTGTATTTTTTATAAAGTTGATAAAAATCTAAAGCTTGTAAAATCATATATGAAAATTCTGTATAAGAAATACCTTTATTCAATCTTTGAGCTATTTTTTCTTTATTTAACATGTAATTAACATTAAATAATTTTCCATAATCGCGGAAAAAACTAATTAAATTCATTTTTGAAATCCATTGGTAATTATTAATAAATTGAATATCTTTTTTAGATAATAATTTTTGAAATTGTTTTTTTAATTGTCTAGCATTATATAAAATATTTTCACTTGATAATAAAGTTCTTTCTGCATTTTCTTTCGGATCACCAATAAAACCTGTTCCACCTCCTATTAAAATAAAAGGTTTATGTTTTTTTTTGTATAGCAATAAAATAGTGATAATTTGAACTAAATGTCCTATGGTTAAAGAAGGAGCTGTAGGATCAAAACCACAATAGAAATTAATTTGTTCTGTTTCCAATAATGTTCGTAATTTATCTTCGTTACTGCAATCTTGAATTAAATTACGCCATTTTAACTCTTCGAATAAAGACATTTTAATTCACTTCCTTATTTTGTGTTAATTTTGATTATTTATATTTTTAACTTTTTAGATATTCAGAAAAAAATTTTTTCCATTGGATTATCATTAAATAAAATATATATTATTTTTTTTTGCGTTCTTGAATTTTAATAGCTTTTGGCGATAAATTACGTACATAATAAATTTTAGCACGACGAACTACACCACGACGTATAACTTCTATTTTTTCGCATAAAGGGGAATGAATAGGGAAAGTACGTTCTACTCCTACTCCTGAATAAACTTTTCTTACAGTAAAGTTGGCATTAATACCACTTCCTTTACGTTTAATCACTAATCCTTCAAAAATTTGAATTCTTTTTTTATTACCTTCTTCAATATTTAAGGAAACTTTTATTATATCACCTGCTTTAAATTCAGGGACTTTTTTTAAATTATTTTTATTAATTTCATTGATTAATTCTTGTGTACTGATATTCATTATTCTTTTATCCTTTTTATTTGTTAAATAATATTTGTCGAATTAAAAGATCTTTATATTATTTTATTTTCTTTTTTAATTTCTTCTAATAATTTTAATGTTTTTTCATCTAGATTAGCATTTTTCAATAAATCTGGTCTTTTTAATAAAGTATTTTTTAAACTCTCTTTTTTTCTCCAAGCAGCAATTTTTTTATGATTACCTGTTAAAAGTATATTTGGTACTTCATGATTTTTATAGTTTTTGGGTTTTGTATATTGCGGATATTTTAATAAATTGTGTTGTAACGAATCTTTTAAATATGATTCTTCTTTAATAACTCCTGGTACAATTCTTGTTACAGCATCTATTAATACAGTAGCAGCGATTTCTCCTCCTGTTAAAATATAATCTCCTATAGATATTTCTTCATTAACATATTTTAAAATACGATCATCAATTCCTTCATAATTCCCGCACAAAATAATTAAATGTGTATATTTTTCTACATAATCAAAAATTACAAGCTGTTTTAATAATTTTCCTTGAGGTGATAATAGGATTACTTTATGTTTTACTTCTTTGGAGATGTTTTGTAAACATTCGTAAAAAGGAGGGAAAGCTAATAACATACCAACATCTCCCCCATAAGGATTATCATCTACTTTTTTGTTTTTATCGCTACTATATGATCTTAAATCATGAATATTTATTTGTATTTTATTCTTAATTAATGCTCTTTTAATAATGGAATTGGTTAAAAAACTTTCAAAAAAATTTGGAAAAATAGTAATGATATCAAATCTCATGATGTTTTAAAATTTAATTAATTCACTTTCTGATTTACAAATTTAATCTTAATATAACTAAAAAAAAATAATTTAACAAATTTTAATTCTTAAAATTATAACCTTATTATAACCTTTACCCGAATTATCTTTATGAACAAGATAAAAAAAAGAAAAATAATTACAGAATTGATGAAATATTTTTTTCATGTTATTATAATTTTTAAATTCTGGTTTTAATAAGTTATTTAATAATAGAATTTAATTATTCATTTTTTTCATTTTTTTTAATAAATTTTTTACAGTTTGACTTGGTTGCACGCCTAATGATAACCATTTTTCTATTTTTATAATGTCAAAATTTATTATATTTTTTAATGGTTCGTAAGTTCCTAAAATTTCCAAAAATTTTCCATCTCTTTTATTTTTGCTATTTATAGTTACTAAACGATAAAAAGGTTTTTTATGAGAACCATAACGTTGCAGACGCATTTTTACTGACATTTTTGATTATTTAATCCTACTTTCTTTTTTTGTTTTAATTATATTTTTTATGTAATTATTAAATTTTTTGATTTTTATTTTTGATATTAAATAAATAATCCTAAGATGGCATAAGTTAATTATATTCTAATATTTTATTCTACTTGATTATTGATTAATAATCAAATCAATATTCCTTAAATACTAGTAATGTATTCAGTCTAAATTATAAAATAAAAAAAACCGACTGTCAATATTTTTCATTTTATATTTGTAAAACTATTTGGTTAATTATTCTAACGAATAAGTCCACGTTCCATCAAAAAAAATATAATAATAATCAATGTCGTTATTTGTATTAAAATTTAATGTTTTCCCTATACACACATCATCCAAAAACCATTCGTCATTGAATAAGTTATTTTCATAACGAAATTTTATTTGTTTTGGTGTTCCTAATGAAGCAATTTCGAATTTTATTTTATTACAATAAACATAGATTTTTCCATTTGTTTCCTTACATTCAAGAATACAATTTTTTTTTTTAAATTCGTTTCTGAGTTCATTAGGTGTATATTTTTGTTTTATTAGTTTGAATGAATTTTTTTCTCCTGGAGAATTAAAATTTAGAATTTTCGAAAACAAAAAAACATAACTTAATATAACTATAAAGCTTATAAAAAATATAATTACAGTTACAGTTTTAATAAATTTTGTAGATCGCAAATTCATTTCTGCAAATTATCCTTAATTATTTTATTTTACCATTATAATAACATTATATTGTAAAAATAATAAAATTATACAAAATCAGTATTAGTTTTGGTTTTTATTAGTAAAATAAAAATTGAGTTTGAATAATATTTTTTATATTAAAAAGTGATAAAAAAAAGATTATTTCATTTGGATATTATTATGTTATTTTTATAATTTAAAAAGAATTATTGTTATGTTTCTCATTCTAATCGTAAATTAATTATCTGTTTAATAGAAAAACATTTTGATAATTTTATTATTTAAATTTTTTAGTTTTTTTACCTTTTTTTTACCTTTGTTGTTATATTTATCATGATTAAACATTAAAAATTTTAATTCAGAAATAAATTTAAGAATAAGATTTTGTAAAAATATATTAATTCAGTTTTTAGAAATTGATTGAGCTATTTTATCTTTATGTAGTTTTATATAGCAAATAGTAATTAAATGAAAATCAAAGTCATGATAATTATTATATTTTATTTATTGGTATATTTTCATTGATATATTGATATGAATATTTATTTAGTTATTATCATTTGTTAATATTAGTAATTTTTGTTGCGAATTTAATAACTTAAATTAAATATTGTCAATTATAAATTTAAATAAATAATACAAAGTTAGATATATAATGTTGTAAATGAAAAGGCATAATTAAACAAATGAATAAAAGAAAATATTTTTTTCTTTGTTTAGGGATATATATTTTGTTTTTTGTTTTTTTAGTGATAAGTTTATATTTTAATGTTGATAGTTTAAAATATGAATTATTTAACAATAATACTAATTTATTTCAACTTTTTTTGGGTTTTTTATTGTTAATTGTAGGTATTTATTTTTTTGTTTTACCTGAAAAATTTATTGTTGGCGGTTTAGAAAGTGAATTGATTTTTTTGGATAAACTTTTTTTTTATGATAAAAAAACTAAAAGACAAAAAGAATTTTTTAGTAATAGTAATTTTATTATGATTTTACGTTTTTTTATTATTTTTATTTTTGGTTCATCTTTAAGTTGGGGATTTTTTTGGATTACTATGATAGTTAACTTTTTTTTTATGATGTTTTTTCAATTAATGTATTATTTTCGGATTTCTCCTAAATTTTTATTAGAATTTTTTCCTTTTTTTGCTAATCAAAAACCTTTTTATAAGTTATTTTTGTCTTCTATAATCATTGGACTTTTTATTGGTATTGGTTGCGGCTTAATTTTTAAAAATAATGGTAGTACTGGTGGTTCTGATGTTATTTTAAAATGTTTAAGTCATTATTTTCATAATAAAGTTGATTTTACTCATAGTATGATGTTCATTGATGGAACAATGATCTTATTTTCTTGTTTTTTAGATTTAAAGCGTCATTCTTCTAAAAAAAAAAAAGAAATATTGATCCGTTATTTCTTTTCTCTATTCGCTTTTTTTAATGCTATTTTTTTTATTAAATTAATATTAAATTAATCATCTTGCATTCTATTTATTTTTTTAAGGTTAATAAGGATAAATTGTTTTTTATTTAAAAATCTTAATTTTTTAATAATTAATTTGTAGTATATTAATATTTTTTGTTCTTTTGATATGATATTTTATTTAATACATGAGTTCAATAATTTTTATATCTGTGATATTTAAAAATTTAAAATTATATGATTTTATTATATGATTTTCAGTTAATTATATTATATTTCATAAAACTTGGAGTTAAATAGGTAGATTATATATGATTTGTTCTAAACAAAATACCGTTTTCCGAAAATTGAAAAAATTAATGAAAAAAAAATATCGTGATATTTACCAACAATTTTTAATTTTTGGTGAACATTTAATTGAAGAAGCTTCAAAAAAAAATATTATCGATGTTTTGTATACTATTAATCCTCAACAAAAAGGCGTTCTTATTAGTCCAAATTTAATGAAAGAATTGCATCCGCAAAAAGTTTTATATTCTCAATTAGCTCTTTGTTTTATAAGACAAAAAACAATAAAAAGTTCTAAAATTTTAGTATTAGATGATGTGCAAGATCCAGGTAATGCAGGGGTATTATTAAGAAGCGCTTGCGTTTTTGGTTTTCAACATATTTTTTTGAGCCATAGATCGGTTGATATTTATCATGAAAAAACTCTTCGTGCAAGCCAAGGGGCTTTATTTCATCTATTTTGTGAGCGAGGCAACATTAAAGAGTTTTTATTATCACAAAAAAATAAAAAATATTTTATTTTTAGCACTTGTGCACATGAACAAAATTTTTTTTTACATGATATTAATAAAACTTTTTTGAAAAATCATTCTCAAAGAATTTTAGTAGTAGGTAATGAAGGGGCGGGTATTTCTCCTTTTGTTAAAAAAATATCTCATTACCATTTGCGTATTGAAACTTCTGTTGTGGAAAGCTTAAATGTTAGCGTTGCAGGAAGCATTCTGATGTATTTATTAAAATAAATATAAAATTTGATTACTGATTTTTTTTAATATTATGATTGTTTATGTATATAAAAATTAATTTTTTCGTTTTTTATCAAAGATTAATTTGTTATTCTTATTAAATAATTTTTATTATTTATGGATTTTTGATTTATTTTTTGAAATACAAAAAAAATTTAGAAATTTTGTGATACCATTTGTTTTTTTTATTGTCATTGAGGTTATATTTTTTTATTTTTTGTCCTGTTTTGATATCGTATTCCCAACAAATACCACTAGGAAATATTTTGTGAATCAATCTTAAATTTATATTACGGTTATATTCTTCAATTCTACCATTAGCTAATATTTTTTTAATTAAATTTCCCGTATATATACCATATTCATACAGATCATTATTTGGGAAAATTATTTGATGTAATTTGTTATTTATATATTTATAAGAGTATGTTTCTTCATTTGGATAAATTATTTTAATTGTATTTTTATTAGATTGATAATTATATAAAATAAGAGCCCCGTCTTTTAATCTTTGGCCAATTATTTTTTTATTTTTTGAGTTATAATACTTTCTATCGCCATTTATTTGTCTTTGTTCTAAATAAGATGTTATTTGTTGTTTTTGTATTGAAGTTAATTTGTATTCTGGAAATTTTTTATAAAAACATATTTTTTTGTTTTATGTAAAAATTTTTATAAATAAAAAAACAAACTAATATAATCAGATTGAAATTGAATATTGATATAAGATTTTTCTTTATTTTTTTGATATTTCGCCAGATTAATTTAAATTTCATTTATTTTGATCTTTCTATAAAAAGTTTATTTTCAATATTAACAAATTTTTATGTTTCTAGTGTTATTTTTTCAGTTGCTTTTTAGTTGCAATGATATTATAAATGATATTATAATGAATGATATTTATATATTTATGTGGGCTGCACAAAATTACAAATAAATAAAGCAATTTAACCAATTACCTCAGGTAGGATAATCATGATAAGTAAAATTAGTCGAACCACCAAACGAGCAAAAGGTGGGTTACAACAGATAATTAAAGTGGATTGGGGGAAATAACTACCCAAGAATATATTACCAGACGCGATAAGTAGGGAGAAATACTGAAATGCCCTAATCGCGAAAATATCATAATAATGTAACCTCCCAGTAAGTTAATGATACTTAAATATGGATAGATTGTCTGCGTTTCGAGAGTTTTATTACTCTCTATTACAGACAGCCCCCCATCCAAACCGTACGAGCAAGTTTCCAGGCATACGGCTTTCCCATTTATAGTCTCTTTCGAGAACCTTTTATGTATTACTACATAATTGGCTGTTATTCAGAGGTTTTATTTATTTATTCTTTTGAAATTGTTTCGTTGTTGGTTGGTTTCGCATTGATGACAGTTTTTACAAAGTGTCATCGTTTCTTTATTCAAAATAATTTGCCAGTTACGGTTTCGTACTGTTTTAGTATGATGGATCTCCAACCTACAGTTTTTGGTTTGGCATAGTTCACATTGTTCCGCTTTTAGGCGGTCAGTGAGGTGAGTACGACCGAGATAGATGTTTGGATTTGGAATTATATCAGGGTTTATCCCTTTATAATTTCTCATCCTTTTTATTTTCTCCCAGCTGTATTCTAGCCAAGTTTCATATTTGGGTTTGTTCTTGATGGTGTATTTCATCCCCCAAGATTTTCCAATGTTCAATTTCTTCCGAACTCTCGCAAGCGAGGTTTATCTTTACCCGCTAGGGTCTTTAAACATGATTATTCCGCGATATATGCTAGTTTCATTAGTTGGGCTAGATTCTCTCCATAGGCGAAATAGCGAACTATCCCCTCTACCACGCGTTTAAGGGTACTGATTATTTCTAATCTGTCTCGGTAAACGGTTTGGGTGTCTTGAATAATTTTTCCCTTTTTCGTCCATTTATAACATCTGTTGTTAATTTCCTCTTTGGGGATGAGTATTCTTACCTGTCCGTTAAGAGTTTTTTTGGTTGTTTTTGTCTTGTTGTTTGCTGTTGTTGGATTAACTTTAATCATATAGGAGAGAAATTTTGTGCCTTTGATTTTGGATTTATCATAGGCTATTTTTAGCTTTAAGTTTTTGAGCCAGCTGATTACTTTCTTTTTGATTTTTTCCGCTTGGTCTCTAGTACCAGTGCAACCAATGATAAAATCGTCTGCATAACGGATGTATTCTACTCTTGTGTTTGGATTTAAGTTAATCGATGTATTTACTTTAATTTCCCTTTTGTTACCCTTTTTATTTATACGATATAATTTTCGGTAATTTGGGTTTCCTTTTTTGATTTGTATTTCCTTCTCTATTAGTTTTTCCATTTCTAAATCAATCTGATTTAAATAAATGTTGGCTAATAGGAGGGAAATAATTCCCCCTTGAGGTGAACCCGAAAAGGTTTGTTGAAATTGATGTTTGTTCATAATGCCCGCCTTCAACCATTGCTTAATGGTTTGGAGGGTTTTGTTCTTATGGATGTCTTTGTTTAATATTCTCATCAATTTCTGATGATCAATTGTATCAAAGTATCCTTTGATGTCTATTTTGATTAACCATTTCAGTCCTTTGAATCGTTGTTTAACGCGTTTGATGGCGTCATGACAAGATTTTCCAGATCTAAAGCCAAAGCTCCATTCTGAGAATTTTATTTCGTAGAATGGGTTTAAGAGTTGGTATAGCTTTTGTTGTTGTACGCGGTCATTAATCGTTGGAATTCCTAACGGTCTTTTGTCTCCGTTCGGTTTGGGGATGAATACGCGGCAAGCTGGTTGGGGTTGATACTTACCTTCTCGATAATCATTATTTAGTTTGGTTAGCCACGCTAAATCTTTTTTATCGATTGTTTCGTAATCCACGCCAAATGTTCCCGCTCCTTGGTTTTTCGCAATTCTATTAAAAGCAATTGTGGTATTTTCCAAGGAGTTCATCCCTTTTTGTAATTCCTTTTTTAGTGACTTTTTGTTTAAAGATAACTTCTGAATCCTATTCAGTAAGTTCGAAAGTTTAAAAGAAGCTTTTAATTCTTCCTTAGTTGATTGCGTTTCCATCAATCTCCTTTCTCCCAAACTGAATAATCATTATAAATCTGACTCTTTCGCCCTAGAGAGGTCGTTAACCTCCGTCGTGGGTAGGCGATTATCGTTGTTATTCCAAATAATGTTTTACTCCACCGACTACTAAAAGTCTCTTTTTCCTTGCATCAATGGTCTTATTATTATTCCATCTTTTAACCGTTTAGTGCGGTGATGTTTAGGAATCTGAAATTTCCGTCATAAATCTACCTGATAGGGTTAGGTTCGCTTTCGTGGGTTCTGGAGGGACACTGCTGTCTTTTTCCCCATGTCAGTTCCTTAGATGCTTTACTCATCTAAGTACCTTCCACGAGACTCCGAAGTTACCGCTTGAACGGTTGCTTGGGATAATTCATCGAATCTACAATTCTAATTCTATGAAACCTTCGGACACCCAGTTTCATTAACTTTCTGGGAGGTTTTTTTATTACGATATTTTTCGCGATTAGGGCGTTTCAGCCTTCCATACCTATCTTCGTCTGGCGATATCCTTTTGGGTAGTTACTTCCCCTCAATCCGCTTTAACCATCTGCTGTAACTGCCCATTCTTTCGTTTGGTGAGCCGATGGTTTGACGTCTCAACATTATCCTAGCTGAGGCAATTGGTTAGATTGCTTTCTTTATGCGTTTATTTCCGCCCAAAAAACACCATTGATTTATCACTATATATTTTTATGCTACTTCAGTTTCAAAAGGCAAAATATAATATTTTTTATGTGGATTATAATTTGTACATATTCGTAGATAATATAATCATTACTTTTTATCATATTTGGTTTTATGATTATAATTAATTGAAAATTGTTAAAATACTAATGTTAGTTATTTAATTGAGATTTTTATTAGATTAATTTTAAGTTTTATTTTTGGATCTTTCAATTTTGTACTTTGTTATATAATATATTATAAGTGTACTTAAACGTAATAATATTTTTTTATTTATTTTATCATTACTAAATGATACAATAGAAAGTAAAGTATTATTTTTTTTATTTATTTAATGTATATTCATTTTAATAAATTTTTTTATATGAATGTATCAGACGTAAAATTGAAATAGAAAATATTTTATAATTTAACTAAGAATAAGGATTTAAGTCAATAATGTCATTGTCACTCAATAATTATGCGGTTACTTCTTATTATATTTATACTTATATAGATGAACCGATTGAATTTCGTAAAAAACATTTTGTTTTTTGTCAACAATTAAATTTATTTGGCCGTGTTATAGTTTCTCATGAAGGTATTAATGGAACTTTGTCTGGTCTATGTTTAAATATATATACTTATATTTCTCAAATGAAAAAAGATAAACGTTTTTCTCATGTTGATTTTAAAGTTGATTTGACATATGAACATGTTTTTCCTAGATTGTCTGTAAAAGTACGTGATGAAATTGTTACTTCAAAATTATTTTATGATGTTAAAATTAGTCGTAATTTAAGTTCTTATTTAGAACCTAAGATGTTTAATCAATTTTTAAAACGAGACGATATCTTTCTTTTGGATGTACGTAATAATTATGAATACGAATTAGGTCATTTTGCAAAAGCTATTAACCCTGGTATTGAACATTTTAGAGATTTACCACAGTGGTTAGAAAAAAATTTATATTTAATGAAGAATAAAAAAATTTTAACTTATTGTACAGGTGGTGTACGTTGTGAAAAAATTGTTTTGTTTTTGAAAGATAAAGGTTGCAAAGAAGTTTTTCAATTGGAAGGTGGATTAATTAAATATAGTCAAGATGAAGATGTACAAGGAGATTTATTTGAGGGTAAAATGTATGTTTTCGACAAAAGAATCAGTGTTCCAGTTAATAAAAAACAACATATTATCGTGGGAAAAGATTTTTTTGATCAACAACCTTGCGAAAGATATATTAATTGTGCTAATCCTAAATGTAATAAACAAATTTTATGCAGTGAAAGTAATGAATGTAAATATTTAGGTAGTTGTAGCGTAGAATGTCGTAAAGAACCAAAAAATATTTATTTGATTAGGTCAAAATCAAATACTATTTTAGAATAGTAGGAAGTATTTTTATATTCAAAACAAGAATATAAATTTTTTAAATGAATTAAAATTATTTAAATATTTTGATTGTAATAAAAATATTTTTTTGTATAGAAGAGTAACCAACAGATAAGTATAAATATAAGTTTTGAAAATAATATTATTTTTGTATGATTTGTTCGGTTATTTTATTTATATAACCTTTTTAATATTATTTTGACGAAATATTTTATTGTTTTGAAGAAATATAAATAATTAATAAATAATTAATTATTCTATGTATTTTTTGTTCTTCATTTTTTAGTTATTTATGTTGATTAGTTTGAATAATTTTTTTGTTTGATAAAAATTAATAATAATTACATTGTATTTTTTATGTTTGGTTTATTAAAATAATCTTGATATGATATTAAAAAAAGAGGTTTAATTTATGTTTGCTATTGTAAAAACAGGCGGAAAACAAATAAAAATGATTCTCGGACAAGAGGTTTTTATAGAAAAAATTCCCGTTCAAGAAGAAGAAAATTATGTTTTTGAAAAAATTTTAGCTATTAAAAATACCACAGAAAATCCAGAGATTATTCTAGGAAAACCTTTTATCGAAGGTGCTAAAGTGGAAGCGAAAGTTTTAAAACAAGGAAAGTTTAAAAAAATTTTAGTAGCTAAGTATAAAAAGAGAAAAAAATATCGTTTAAAAAAAGGCCATCGCCAACTTTATACTAAAATTTTGATTCAAAAAATCATTGTTTAATTTTTTTTCAGATGATCAAATATTTATTTGAAAAAAAATTTTTTATTACTAGGATTCATATTCAAGGCCATGCTTTATATATTCAAAATACCAAAGGTGATATTGTTTGTGCATCTGTATCTACTGCTATTATTATGACTTTAAATGCTATTGAAATTTTCAAATTACAATCCAAAATAACTTATAAGTTAGAAGAAGGTTTATTTGTTTTAAAAGTTTTAATTTTTGATTTTATTATAGAAAAATTATTAATAAATTTAGAATATACTTTGAATGATTTAAGTTGCAATTATCCTCTTCATATTCAAATCATCAAAGTAAAATAAAATTATTTCGAGAAAGGAATATTTTTTACTATGCTAAAATTAAATATTCAATTATTTGCAACAAAAAAAGGTGTTAGTTCAACTCGTAATGGTCGCGATTCTCATTCTAAAAGATTAGGTTTAAAATTATCTGATGGACAATATGCTAATGCTGGTGCTATTATTTATCGTCAAAGAGGTACCCAAATTTTTCCCGGAGATAATGTAGGATTAGGCAGGGATTATACTTTATTTGCTTTAGCGAATGGTATTGTTAGATATGAAACTAAACATAAAAAGAGAAAAATAGTATCTGTTTATTTGACTAATTCTCACAAATCATAGAAAAGCATATCTTTAATATATGAATTTCATTGATGAAACCATCAATTTTGTTAAAGCGGGTAATGGAGGAAACGGTATTGTTAGTTTTCGCAGGGAAAAATATGTTCCTTATGGAGGACCTGCTGGAGGTAACGGAGGTCATGGTGGTTCAGTTATTTTTATAGGAGATGCAGGATTAAATACTTTGTCGCAATTACGCTATCAACATAAAATAACGGCTTTATCAGGAGAAAATGGTAAAAATAAAAATCGTAATGGCGCCAAAGCACCTAATTTATTAATTAAAGTTCCCTTGGGTACAGTAGTTTATAATTATGATAATAATCAATTAATTGGAGAAATTTTACATCACCAAGAAGAAATATTAATTGCAAAAGGAGGCAAAGGAGGACGAGGTAATTTTTCTTTATCTAATTCTAAAAATAGAGTTCCTTTGTTCGCTGAAAAAGGTGATTTAGGTGATAGTTTAACTATTCGCGTTGAATTAAAAATAATAGCGGATGTGGGGTTAGTTGGTTTACCTAATGTAGGTAAATCTTCTTTAATTTCTGTTATTTCTAATGCTAAACCAAAAATTGCTAATTATTCTTTTACTACTTTGAAACCATTTGTGGGTGTATCAAAATACAAAGATTTTAATTATACTATCGCTGATATACCAGGCTTAATTCATAACGCACATTTAGGTCGGGGCATGGGCATTAATTTTCTTAAACATATCGAAAGATGTAAAGTACTTGTTCATTTATGTAGCGCAGAAAGTGCTAATATTTATGAAGATTATTGTAATATAAATGCTGAATTAGAAAAATATAATCCTAATATTTTAAAAAAACCACAAATTATTGTTTTGAATAAAATGGATTTACCTAATTCTTTGTTTAAGTTAGCTGAATTTCAAAAAAAAATTACTTCTAGTAAAATTATTCCTATATCTACTTGGCAATGTACTAATTTAGATCAATTGCAATATTTTATAATGAATGCTTTAAGAAATTTCAATGTATTTACATCATCTAATACAGAAGAAAATAAATCTCAATTTCAAATTTTTTCTTTACAAAATGAACCAGTTGAACAATTTCATATTATAAAAGATAAATATGGTGATTTTGTTATCAAAGGTTCTAAGATTGAAAAATTATTTCATCGTACTGATTTTAATAATTATGAATCTGTTAAAAAATTTGCTTATATTTTGAAGAAAATGGGTGTTGAAGAAGCTTTAAGAAAAAAAGGGATGAAAAAAGAAGATAAAGTAAAAATTTGTGATTGTATTTTCGAATTAGTTAATTAAATTTTAGTTATGACATTATTTATGTATTTGTTATAAAAAATCATCTTTTTTATTTTGATTCGTTGAAGAAAGTTAAAATTATTATGTTAGTAAGTGGAGAAAACAAAAGATATTCATCCACATCTTTGTCATTATTGAAACAAATCGTTATAATAGCTATTTTATGCTCTTTATCTATTGTTTTACATAGAAATATAAATAAATTTTTGGGTTTGACAATGTTACCTTTGCATTTACGTAAATATTTATTTTTTGATTTTATTGGTATGATACCTTTGCTTTTTATACCTTTGTATACGCGCAATAAATTATTAAATTTTATTGGTGTTAGTTCATCTGAGGCTATAGGTTTTTGGCTTTTTGGTTCGAAAATATATCCTTTTTCTTTGATACTAAATTTTATTTATGGTTTTTGTTGGGGTGTGTTACCAATTTATTTTTTAAAATCGTATTATTTAAATTTTTCAAAAACATATAGTTTTATTCTTTTACTATTTATTATTCATTTTTTTCTATTTAAAATTTTTGGCATATTGTTAGTTTTTAATCATTTATTATCTTTATCATCTATTTTTTCCTTTTTCTCAAATGATAATTTATCATCTTTTTCTTTTAATGTATTAAAAAAGCTTTCTTTTGTTTTAATCATACAATTTTTTTCTTTATTTTGGATTTCTTTTGTTGTTACTGTTTTATATATTCGTATTAAAAAACATATTATAGTTTTACTTTAGTTGTAGTTAAAAGTTTTTTATTTCGATTTTTTATATTTTTCTTTTTTAATTATTAGAATTTTATTTTAATAATTTTTATAATATTAATGTGTACTTTTTATTGTACTTAATTAATTAAAAAAACATAATTTATATGGTTTAATTTCGTTTGTTAAGATATAATAATATACAAATGCAATAGGAATAAATTAAGAATCGTATTCGATTTAAGTATGTAAAGATACTTGAGTAGAAGTTATCATTGCGTATTTCTATTCTTCTTAATTATAATTTTTTTTAGTTGAACATATTATTTTATGTTTAGGATAAAATATTTTTTTATTTTTAATTATTGTCAAAAAAATGTTTATCTAAATATTTTAATTGTTTTAATATAATCCTAATAATATAAATTTATTAATATAAATATGTTTTTTATTTAAAATTATCAATTTAGTTTACAATAGGTCGAATAATATACAATATGCAAATTAAAAAAATAAATGAAAATTTAGTACAATATCATTTTGAAATACCATATGTTGAATTTGAAAATTTTATCAAAAAAGCTTTTGATAATATAAAAACAAAAGTTATTATTAAAGGTTTTCGTAAAGGTAATATTGATCAAAATATTTTCGAAAGACATTATGGTTTTCGAATTCTTTATAAGAATGCTTTTGAATTCTTATTAAAAGAGAAACTAGATTATATTCTTAAGTATCCTCATGATAATTTATCTTTAATAGGGGAACCAAAGTTAATTAATTTTCAATTAGAAAAAATAAATAAAAATAAACCTTTGCACTTTGGTTTAGAATTCGAGTTGAAACCTAAGGTTACTTTGTGTTCTTATAAAAATATTCCAATTAGTTTTGCGAATATTACCGTTAGTGAACAAGAAATCCAAGAACAAATTGATTTGTTATTAAAATCAAAAGCTCCTTTAAAATCTAAAGAACCAAATTCTTTATTATCTCAAGGAGATATAGCTGTTTTTGATTTTAAGGGTTTTTTGGATAAAAAACCTTTTCCAGGTGGACAAGCTAATAATTATCAATTAGAAATAGGTTCGAATAAATTAGTTGATGGATTTGAAAAAGGAATGATCGGTATGAAAGTGGGCGAAAGGAAAAATATCACCTTGGTTTTTCCAACGAATTATAAACAAAAAAATCTAGCTGGAAAATTAGTGATTTTTGAAGTATTTTTGCATGAAATTAAAACGAGAGATAAAATGATTTTAACTGATTCATTAGTAAATGATATGAATTTATTTAATATTAAAACAATTAATGATTTAAAAATAAAAATTACTCAAGATTTAACTTCACGTAAAACTGAGATTCAAAAAGAACAACAAATAAAAGAAATTTTAGATTTTTTATTCAAAAATACTTCATCTTTGAAAACACCATCTTATTTGGTTAATTTAGAGTTTTCGTTATTAAAAGAAAATTTTATTTCTCAATTAAGTTCAATGGGTATGACATTAGAACAATATTGTAAAAATATGGAATATAATTTAGAGGAATGGGAAAAACAAAATAATGAAATAGCTATTCGCAATGTTCATTTAAGATTGGTTTTAGATGAAATTGTAAAAAAAGAAAAAATATTTGTTTCGGATAAAGAATTAGATCATGAGTGTTCTAAAATTAGTATTCATTATAAAATATCTTTGACAAGGTTAAAACAAAATAAAGAATTTTTACAAAATATTAATCAAAAATTATTACACAGTAAAGTTTTAGATTTCTTATTAAACAATGCATTAGAAAATAAAACTCAAAAAATTTCGCTTTCGAATAATGTTTAACGAAAATAAAATATTATTTTTATGTTTTAATTTTTATATATTAATTTAAATATACCAAATATAAAGGAAATAAAAAAATATGGATATAAAAGAAAAAATAGAAATTGATTCTATTTCTGAAGAATTATCTGTAGTTATTTTAAGAGGAGATATAGTCCCTATTCCTTTTAATGATATAATTATTGAAATAGGCCGTCTTTTTTCAGTTAATGCCTTAACATATGCAGAAAAAAATCAATCATCTTATGTAATTATTTTATTACAAAAGAATTTTTTACAAGAAGAACCTACTATTTCTGGTATAGAAAAATATGGTGTTTTAGCTCGAATTTTGAGTTTTACTAAACATAAAAATTTTTACAAAGTAGAGTTCCGTATTTTAAAAAGAATTAAAGTTAATAAAATAACTAAAGATAATGATTTATATATGGCACAATATCAGAAATTACAAACTATTTCTGATAATCCTAAAGAAGAGCAAACTTTAATTAAGTTAATTGTACAAAAAATTATTAGTAATATTCAACAAATTTTATTAGTGTCAGAAAATTTTTTTTTAGAACAGATTAAAAATGGTATTACTACGGAACAAGCTGCTGATTTAATCATTTCATCTTTAAGAATTGAAGAAAAAAATAAATATAAGTATTTAAAAGAAGTTCGTTTAAATAAAAGATTATTTTATATTTTACAAGATATTCAAATGATATTGGAAATTGTCGAAATAGAAAATAAAATTAACGCAGAAGTGAAACGTAGTATCGATGAGAATCAAAAAGAATTTTATTTAAGAGAAAAAATGCGAGCTATTCAAAATGAATTAGGTGATAAAGTTAAGAAAGAAGAAGAAATTGACGAAATTAGAAAAAAAATTAATCTTTTACGTATGCCAAAGAATATCAAAATTAAAGCTCTTCAAGAGCTTTCGCGTTACCAATCTATTTCTTCGTCTGTTGCTGATTCTTTTGTTATCCGTAATTATCTTGATTTTTTAATTGCTTTACCTTGGGGTAAATTTAGCAAGGATATTAACGATTTATCTAAGATACAAATGGTTTTAGAAAAAAATCATTATGGCTTAATCAAAGCTAAAGAACGTATTGTTGAATATGCAGCAGTTAAGATTATGACGAAACAAAATCCTCCAACTATTCTTTGTTTAGTAGGACCACCAGGAGTAGGTAAAACTACTTTAGCTATATCTATCGCTGAAGCTTTAGGACGTAAATTTGTTAAACAATCTTTAGGAGGTTTAAGGGAAGAAAGCGAAATTAAAGGTCATCGTCGTACTTATGTAGGCGCAATGCCGGGACGTATTTTAAATGGTTTAAAAGATGCTGAGGTTATGAATCCTGTCTTTTTATTAGATGAAATTGATAAATTAGTTAATAATATGCAACATGATCCTGGTTCTTCTTTATTGGAAGTATTAGATCCTAAACAAAATAAAGGTTTTGTTGATCTTTATTTATCTGAACCTTTTGATTTGTCGGAAGTGTTATTTGTTACTACTGCAAATGATTTAAGTACTGTTTCTGAACCTTTGAAGGATCGTTTGGAAATTATTGAATTAAATTCTTATACAGAACAAGATAAATTGGTTATAGCTAAAGAACATTTATTACCCAAACAATTAAAACAACATGGTATTAGTAAAAAACAATTTACTATGGATGAAAATGTTTTTCTTTATGTTATTCGTCATTACACAAAAGAAGCTGGTGTACGAAATTTAAATAAATGTATTGCTACTTTAGTTCGTAAGGCAGTGAAAGAGATTTTAATTAACAAAATATCAAAAATTCATATCACGAAAGATAATTTAGAACATTTCTTAGGAAAAATCATTTATCAACATTTATTAATTAATAATAAAGATCAAATTGGTGTAGTTAATGGACTTGCTTATACTTCTTTCGGAGGTGATATTTTACCTGTAGAGGTAACTTGTTATAAAGGAAGTGGAAAATTAGTTTTAACTGGTTATTTAGGAAAAGTTTTAGAAGAAAGTGCTTTTACTGCTTTTAGTTTTTTAAAATCAAATGCAAAAAAATTAGGTATTAATTACAGTATTTTTGATAAAAATGATTTTCATATTCATTTTTTAGAAGGTGCTATTCCTAAAGATGGACCTTCGGCAGGTGTCACAATTGCTACTTCTATTTTTTCAGTGATTAAAGGTAAAATGGTGCGTAAAGATATTGGTATGACAGGTGAAATTACTTTACGTGGAGCTGTTTTAGCTATTGGCGGTTTGAAAGAAAAAGCTATTGCAGCTAATAGAAGTGGGTTAAATACTATTTTTATTCCTAAAGATAATGTCAAAGATATCGAAGATATTCCACAAGAAGTTCGAGATAAATTAGAAATAGTTACGGTTGAAAATGCTAATGATGTCTTTGGTAAAGTTTTCGTTTCATCAAAGGAGGATAATTATCATAATGTGGCTTAATTTTATCGTATTACCTTCGTGGTTATTATATATTAATTGTTTTTTGATTATTTTGGTTGTTTTATTTTCTTCGGAAAAAAGCGTAATAGATATTTTTTCGGAACAGTATGGCAATAATACAACTCCTAAGTCAGAAATGTTTTTAAATTTGTTCATTTTTTTATTGGTTTTTTTATTTTTTTACACTTCTTTTTATCATTGTATAGATCAATTGAAAAAATAATGATGTTAATAATTTTAAAATCGAGTTTTTTAATGTTTTATTTTTTTGTTGTTAGGTTTTAAATTTATGTTATAATTAGGTTAAATGTTAAGTGTGATTGGTATTTAATGATTTTTATAATTAAAATTTTTTTATAATTAAAATTTTTAGTTTAGGATTAAAGAGGTTAATTTGATAATGACTAAGACTATTGTTCGTAAGGAAGAAAATATTGACGAAACTGTGCGTAGGTTTAAACGTGAAGTTTCTAAATCGGGAAATTTAGCACAGGCTCGTAAAAAAGAGTATTATATCAAACCTAGTGTAGAAAGAAAAAATCGTAGAAAAATTGCAAAAAAAAGAAAATATTAAAATTTATCTTTGTACAAATAAAAAAAAGGCAGCTTAATTTTATCAAGGTGCTTTTTTTGTTTTGACAAAAATTTATTTTTTGTATCATAAGAAGTACATCCATTAAAGGAGTTTTTAGCAATTTATAATTATGAACATTTATATACATAATCATACTAATGCAAAAATTTTATATTTAAAAAAAATTTTACTTTTGATTTTTATTCCTTTGATCGAAAATAAAATTTTGCATATTATTTTTATTTCTAATAAACAAATGAAAAAAATGAATAAACATTATCGTCAGAAAAATTGTACTACAGATGTTTTATCTTTTGTTAATGTTATAGAAGGTGATAATTCTTTAGGCGATATTTTTATTTCTTTTCCAAAAGCGAAAGAACAAGCTTTAAAATATGGTCATAGTTTAGAAAGAGAAATAGCTTTCTTAGCTTTACACGGATATTTTCATTTGAAAGGTTATAATGATGATACGGACGAAGAATTAAAAATAATGTTATCTCTTCAGGAAAAAATTTTACTTCAACATAATTTAATTAGATAGAATATATAATAATAAAATTTATTAATTTAGTCGAAAGGCCTTGTAGAATTAGTGTTTAAATCTGGTTTCATTATGATGATAGGTCAAACAAATGTCGGCAAATCAACTTTATTAAATGCTTTAATAAAACACAAAGTTTCTATTATTAGCATAAAAAAAAATACAACACGTCAACATATTACTGGTATTTGTCATGATAAAAATTATCAATTAGTTTTTATTGATACGCCAGGTATTTCTTTGACATCTAAGAAAAGTTGTTGTTTGATTAATACCGACACTTTCCGTAATATTGTAGATATGGATGTTATTTTATTGGTTGTTAATTATAATTGCGGTAATGTCGAAAAAAAAATTTTAACTTTTATTCGCAAATATAAAAAAAAAGTTATTTTGGTTATTAATAAAATTGATCTTTTGCGCAATAGAATTTCTATTGATCGTATTATTTTAAGTTATGTGAAAGATTTTGCTTTTGATGCTATTATTCCTATTTCAGCTGTAACCCAAAAAAATTTAGAAATTTTAAAACAAAATATTCTTTCGTTCTTAGAAGAAGGACCTGCTTATTTTTCCGAAGATACTATTACAACTCTTTCTTCTGAAAATTTAATTTCCGAATTAGTGCGAGAAAAAATTTTATATTATTTACATAAAGAAATCCCTTATTGTTGCGAATTATTAGTAGAAAATATTAATAATAATGTCACTAATATTGGAGTCACTGAAGTGTCTGTGGTTATTTTGGTTAAAAAAACAAGTCATAAAAAAATTTTAATTGGCTCTCAGGGTAATAAATTAAAACAAATCGGAACTGATGCTCGAAAAGATATTAATAATATTTTAAATATGTGTATTTATTTAAAATTATGGGTTAAAGTAAAAAAAGAAAAATCTAGTTAAAATGAAAATAAATAATTATTTTAGGAAAAATTATTTTATTTGATTGATTTTTTATTTAACAAAATATTATTTTGATATTATATTATTTTAATATTGAATAATTTTAAATATAAAAAAATATTAAGTTGGGTTCAAAATGATAGATATACATGCGAAAAAATCTTTAAAAGAAATTATTGCTTTTTCTAAACAATATGGTTTTATTTTTCCAGGGAGCGAAATTTACGGAGGATTAGCTAATAGTTTCGATTATGGACCTTTAGGAAGTTTGTTAAAACAAAATATTAAAAAAGCTTGGATTAAAAAGTTTATTCAAGAAAATGAGGACAATATTTTGTTAGATACTTCTATTTTATTGAATTCTCAAGTTTGGAAAGCTTCCGGTCATTTAACTTGTTTTATTGATCTTTTAGCAGAAAATAAAACTAATAATAAACGTTATCGTGTTGATCAACTTATTAAAGAACATAATTCTCAAGTTGATGTTAGTCGATTAACTCTTCAACAAATGACCCAATATTTAGTTGATTATCAACTTTTAGGAACTAGAAATTGGTCTTCAGTACAGGAATTTAATTTATTATTTAAAACGCATCAAGGAGTTGTTGTTGATCAAAATAAACCTTTATATTTGCGACCAGAAACTTGTCAAGGGATTTTTATTAATTTCAAAAATATTTTAAATTCTACAAGAAAGAAGATACCTTTTGGCGTAGGACAAATTGGAAAGTCTTTTCGTAATGAAATTACACCAGGAAATTTTATTTTTCGCACTTGTGAATTTGAACAAATGGAGTTAGAATTTTTTTGTCATCCGACTCAATATCAAAAATGGTTTTCTTATTGGAAGGAATATTCTTATAATTTTTTACTTCAAATGGGCTTGGATTCTTATAATTTAAAATTAAAAGATTATAAAAAAAGCGAGTTAAGTCATTATTCTAATGCAACTACTGATATTTTATTTCATTTTTCTTGGGGTTGGGAAGAATTATGGGGTATTTCTTCTCGTTCTGATTTTGATCTTAAAATGCATCAAAAATATTCGCAACAAGATTTACAATATTTCGATGCAATAAGTAAAGAAAAATATTTCCCTTATGTTATTGAACCTTCATTAGGTGTTGAAAGATTTTTTTTAGCAATTCTTACAAATGCTTTAAAAGAAGAAAAATTAAGTAATGGTAGTATACGCACTATTTTAAAGTTGCATCCTTTTTTATCTCCTTATAAAGTTGCTATTTTTCCTCTTGTTAAAAAAGAACATCGAAAAAAAGCCAAATCATTATATCACACTTTACTTCCGTATTTCGAAATTTGTTATGATGAACAACATAGCATTGGTAAAAGATATCGGAAACAGGATTTAATAGGCACCCCTTTTTGTTGTACTATTGATGAACAAACTTTAGTAGATGACACAGTCACCATTAGAAATCGTGATACTTTAAGACAGGAACGTATTGCTATTAAGGATATTAAAACTTATTTAGAAAATAAAATATTTTTTTAAAAATAAGAAAAATATGAAAAAAATTAATAAATCTTTTTTTAAAAAAATCAATGATAAAGTTCCTATTTATGAATTAGTTATTAGTTGCAATATTGTTTTAACTAAAACTGGTAAAAATTTTATGGGTTTATGTCCTTTTCATCGAGAAAAAACACCTTCTTTTTCTGTTTCTCCTGAAAAAAACCTTGCTATTTGTATGGCTTGTCGGAAAGGCGGCCCTCCCTTGAAATTCTATCAACAATTAAAAAATATTTCATTAGAACAAGCTATTATTGAACTAACTAACAAATTTAATTTACCTGTACCTATTAATTTACAAAATAAATTATTCATCATAAATCCTTTAGAAGCGATTTTAAAAGAAACTGATCAATATTATCGTAATGCTCTAGAATATATATTGCATGAGGTGGAGACAGAACATTTTGTCAAAAAGTATTTATTTGATGATAGAAAATTAAATTTTACTTTAATTAAAGAATTTGGTTTAGGTTATGCACATGATCATAAACAATCTTTAAGTGAATATTTAATTAAAAAAAAATTTAAAATACAAGATTTATTAGATTCCGGGTTAGTTTTGAAACAAGAAGAAACAGAACAATATTATGATTTTTTTCGTAATCGTTTAATTTTCCCTTTAACTAATTCTAAAGGTGTACTTGTAGGTTTTGCTGGACGTTTAATTCAAAATAGTAATAAAAATAAACTTAATAAATATCTTTTCAATAAAGAAACTTTTTTATTTCGAAAAAGTAATTTATTATATCGTTTGTCCGAACATACTCTAGAAATAGAAAAAAAAAAAGAAATTATTGTATGTGAAGGTTTTTTTGATGTTATAGCTTTTTATAAATTAAATATTAAAAATGTTGTAGCTACATTAGGAACTGATTTGAATATAAGACAAATTAATTTATTAAAATCCTTGAACAATAACGTTACTCTTGCTTATGATGGCGATGTAGCAGGTCGTGAAGCTACAAATAAAATAGCTTTGAATTTGAATAAAAAAGGTTTTAGAGTTTATATTTTAATGATGCCAAAAAATGTTGATCCGGATCAATATATTAGAGAAAATCGACAAAATAAAAATTTGTATTTGAATTTATTTTATTCCCTTAAAAAAGATTATATTTTTTATATAGTGGAACAACTACAACAAAATAAACAGAATATTAATGATATTAAATCATATATTAAGAATTTATTGAAATTTCAAACTAAAGAAAATCAAAAATATTATCAAGAAAATCTTTATATAAAGTATCAAATTGATATACAACAACCAAATATAATTCATGGTTTTTTAGAAAATATAGTTTCAAAAAAATATGTTATGAAAAATTATAATTTTACTAAAAAAACTCAATTATTACCTCTTAATACGAAATTGATTTTTCAAGAAATGTATGAATCAATTGATGATGTTATTAAAAAACAAAAAAAATATATTAACCCCAATGAATTTTACATGTTATTAGAGGTTTGTTTGAATAAATCATGTATTGAAACAATTCAACAAGAAATTAAAAAATATTATTTTCATCCAGATATTTTAGAATTAATTCAAAAAATACAAGATTATTATATTCAATACCCAGAAAAGGAAATGTTAGATATTGATCATTTTATTATTGTTTATAAAGAATTTTTAGACAATATTAATAATTATTTTGATGTTTATAATATATTAAGAAATATCAAAAATAATCCTTTTTTTAAAAATAAAAGAATAATCAATAGTCACAATGATTTACAAATTTTTTATCTATTATTAAAAATAGAACATAAAAATCAAAAAAAAAAAAATTTGCGCGCAGAAATAAAAACTTTAAGTTCTAAAATAGCCGCAACAGATTCGTTCAATTATAAAATTGATGATTTATTTCACATTATTTATTCTAAAGAATTGCAAATAAGAGATATCGAATACGAAATTAATCAAATTTTGCAAAAAATTGAAATTTTAAAATGTACAAATTAATAATAAATTTTTGTTTCATTTATTAATAATAATTATTTTTTATTATTAATCATTTTTGTGTTTAAATTTTTGTTTTGTTTTTGGGAAAAATAAAATCAAAAATATAAAGGTCAAAAGAATTTTATGAATTTAAGAAAGTTAGCGCAAAAGTTATATAATAATCAATATGTTCAGTTGAAAAGAGAATTAAATAAAAATATTATTAAATCATTGCGTCAAAAAAATAAAATGATTAATAATGTTAAAAAATATGTTCATATCTGTAATGAAGATATAATTAATTTTTTTAAAAATGATTTTGTTGCAATAAAAAAATCCATAACACATAAGCATACGGATTTCGAAAATGATGTACATACTTCGATAAATCATTATAATGACAAAAAAGATCCAATGCTATCGAATGATGATTTAGATTTGGATAAAATATCTAATACCATTAAATTAGATGATCCTGTTAAAATGTATTTAAAAGAAATTGGACAAATTCCTTTATTAACTTTAGATGAAGAAAAAAAACAATCAAAAATAGTTTATGAGGGGATTCAAGCTAAAACTATGTTAGAAAAGCATAGTAATCAAGAAATTACACTCAGTTCGGAAGAAATCAAAAATAATCAATTATTAATTGCTAAGGGTGAAATAGCCAAAAGTAAATTAGTTGAAGCAAACTATCGTTTAGTAGTTTCTATTGCTAAACGTTATATAGGTAAGAAGATTTTATTTTTAGATTTAATTCAAGAAGGTAATATGGGGTTGATGCGTGCTGTTGATAAATTTGATTATACCAAAGGCTTTAAATTTTCTACTTATGCAACTTGGTGGATTAGGCAAGCGATTACTCGTGCTGTTTCTGATAAATGTAGTACTATTAGGGTACCAGTTCATATTCGTGAAGCTATGAATAAAATTTCCCGTTTTAGAGGAAAGATGACTCAAGATTTATCTCGTAAGGTAGATAATAGAGAATTAGCAGCAGAAATGAATATGGATGTCAAACAAATTATTGATATTCAGATGATCGAAAAAGAAACTATTTCTTTAGAAGCGACTTTAAGAGATGATGATGATTCTTCTTTAGGAGATTTTGTTAATGATCCTAATACTATTTCGCCTCACGAATATATGTTACGAGAAATGCTTAAACAAACTTTAGAAGAAATTTTAGAAGAAACTTTAACAGATAGAACAGAACAAATATTAAAAATGCGTTTTGGTTTGTTACCTGATGGGCATATTTATACTCTAGAAGAAATAGGTAAAAAATTCGGAGTTACGCGAGAAAGAATTCGACAAATAGAAGTAAAAGCCTTGAGACGTTTGCGTTCTCCTTCGAAACAAAATAAATTAAAAATGATTTATCATAATTTGAAAAAAAAATGAACCGTATTACTTTTATTGCTTCTTTACTTTTAGGTTATAAAGTTGTTTTAGATATAGGAACAGATCACGGATTAGTTTTGAAGAAGGCTTTTGATTTGAAATATATTCAAAAAGGAATTGCTAGCGACATTAAAACACAACCATTACATCGTGCTTATCAAAATTTAAAACATTATCCTGTGGAATTTTATCTTAGTGACGGATTTCAAAAAATTAGTTCTTCTTTTGATTTGGCATTAATTTGTGGCATGGGAGCTCATACTATAATTCATATTTTAACGCAAGTTCCTTATTTAACAAAACCTTTGATATTAGGATGTCAAAGCAAATGGTCACCTTTAATCAATTGGTTAAAGCAAAATAATTTTTCTATTTTGAATTATTATAGTTTTTATGATAAATTTAATTATTTTTTTTTAAAAGTGATACGTTTGAGTAAATAAGTATATTAATTTAATTTATTTATTAAGAATTATGTAGAAAATATTATTTCTATTAAGTAATTTTTTTCAAGAGATTGTAAAATAAAGATATTTTCAGTATAATAAAAGTTGTTTTAATAAATAAAATGATTCAAAAGTTTGAGTAGCTCAGAAGGTAGAGCAACGGCCTTCTAAGCCGTCGGTCGGGGGTTCGAATCCCTCTTCAAACGCCACATTGATTTTGAAAATATTATTTTTTTGTTTAAATATTTGTTAATAATAATTTATTTTTTATTATCAAATAGAAAATTATTTTTAGTAATTATTTTGTATTTGATAATTAAATTATATATCAGAAGGGGTGGAAAATATGGCTGTTCCATTTAGAAGAACCAGTAAAACAGCAAAAAGAAAAAGACGTACACATAAAAAATTAAAATTACCTAATTTAGTATTGTGCTCTCAAACTAATAATTTTACTTTATCACATCGAGTAACACGCAATAGTATGTATTATAGAAATAAATTATTTTTGACTAAAAAGAACATAAATAATAAAGAAAACGAACAAAAAACTTAAGATTTATTTTTTCAATTTTTCCAGAGAGTTGTAGATTCGTTTTTTATTTTTTATAAAAAAATATGATTTGTTTTATAGCAAAGGAATAAAATGAAAAAATTAACATCTTCTGAAATTAGACAAATGTGGTTAAAATTTTTTACAAATAAAAATCATTATAAGCAAAACTCTGTTTCTTTGATCCCTCAAGAAGATCCGACTTTATTATGGATTAACGCAGGTATTACACCGCTGAAAAAATATTTGGATGGATCAAAACAGACGCCTTTTCGTCGTATGGTTAGTATACAAAAATGTTTGAGAACTAATGATATAGAGAACGTAGGCGAAACACCGTGGCATCATACTTTTTTTGAAATGTTGGGTAATTTTTCCATAGGTGATTATTTCAAAAAAGAAGCTATTGATTTGGCTTACGAGTTATTAACATCGCCTCAATTTTTTGCTTTACCTTTAGAACGTTTATATGTGACTTATTTTAATCAAGATATAGAAACTTACCAGTATTGGCTGCAAAAAAAAATTAAGCCCGAGCATTTAATTCCTTTAAAAAATAATTTTTGGGAAATTGGTGAAGGTCCTTGCGGTCCTTGTACAGAAATTTTTTTTGATCGGGGTGTTAAATATGATCTTAGAAATCAAATTTTAATTCAAGAGGATATCGAAAACCAACGTTTTATAGAAATTTGGAATATTGTTTTTTCTCAATATAATGCTGATAGTTCATTGTTACGAAATGAATATAAGGAATTACCTAGTAAAAATATTGATACAGGAGCTGGCTTAGAGAGGTTAGCTTGTATCTTACAACAAACGGAAACTAATTTCGAAACAGATCTTTTTTTTCCTATTATTAAACAAATTAGTTTTTTGAGTCAAACATTGTACAAAGGACAAAAACCTTTTAAAATTATTGCAGATCATATCAAAGCTATAGTTTTTGGTTTAAACGATGGAGCTATTTTCTCTAATATCGGAAGAGGTTATGTTTTAAGAAAGATTTTAAGAAGAGCTGTACTACAAGGGCAACATCTTAATATACAAGAAGCTTTTTTATATAAACTTGTTTCTACAGTGGCAAAGATAATGGAAGATTTTTATCCTGATTTATTAGAAAATCGAAAAACAATTGAAAAAATAATTAGATATGAAGAAGAAAAATTTTTAATTAATTTAAAAGAAGGAGAATTACGTTTTCTTAAATTAATTAAAAACCAGGAAATTTCTAGTGAAAATTTTTTTAAGCTTTATGATACTTATGGCGTGCCCAAAGAAATTATTTTATCATATGCTGAAAAATATCAAATAAAAGTTGATATCAAAGGATTTGATGTTTTTTTACAAAAACAAAAAACATTATCAAGAAGTAATCAATTTACTCAGCATAACATGAAAAAACAAAACAAATCTTTTTTAGATTTTCGTACTCCTAGTATTTTTATTGGTTATGATTGTTCAAAAATTAGTACTAAAGTATTAAAAGTTTTTGATCAAGGAATTGTTTTAACACAAACTCCTTTTTATGCAACTATGGGCGGGCAAAAGTGCGATTTTGGTTATATTAATGATATATTTGTTACTGAAATTATTAGATTACCTTATGGTCAATTTTTACATAAAGTACCTAACGGTTTGTTTGAAGAAGGGCAAGAAGCGTTAGCTTTTATTGATGTTGAACGAAGAAATGCAATATCTTTTAATCATACAGCAGTTCATCTTTTATATGAAGCTTTGAAAATAAATTTAGGAGAACATATTAAACAACAAGGGTCTTATATAGATGACAAATATTTACGTTTTGATTTTAATCATTTTGCTACCTTATCTCCTTCAATGTTAATACATATAGAAAAACAAATTAATAATTGGATACAAAAACAATATCCAGTAATAATTCAACAAATGAATTTATCAGAAGCTCGTAAAATTAAAGCTCAATTTTTAGATGATACGGATTATCAAGAATCAGTGAGAGTTGTGAAAATCGGAGATATATCGATTCAATTATGTGGCGGTACACACGCGCGTAATTCTAAAGATTTAGAGCATTTTGCTATTTTAGATTATTATTCAATTGGTTCAGGTATATATCGTTTAGAAGCTACAACAAGAATTATAAATGTTACTTCAATGTTAAAACAAAAAATTGATGTTTTAATAAATGAAGAAAAAAAAATATTATCTAAAATAAATAAAATTCAAGAATTTTTAGCACAATATAATACAAATATAAAAATCACAAATAAAATTGATGTTTCTTTTCTCCACTATAAAGATATACAAGATTATAAAAATTATTTACAATCTTTAAAAAAAGATTTTAGTTATGCACAAAAGAAATTTTTAGAACAGGAAACTAAAAATATTTTAAAACAAGCATATAAGTTTATTCCTACAAAGATTGAAAAAGAATTGTTAATTGTCATAGATGATGATACGATACCAATTCATCTTTTGAAAGTGTTACTAGATTATTTATTTAATAAATTAAAAAATGATGTTTTATGTTTGTGTCAAAAACAAAAACAAAAATTTATTTTTCTATGCAAAAGTAAAACCATGCATATGGGAAATTTTATAAGTAAAATTAATCCTATGATCGATGGTAATGGAGGAGGAAATAAAAATTTTGGACAAGCTTGTAGTTCAAAATTAGGAAAAATAAATGAGTTTATTACAAAATGGAAAAATTTTTTATAATAAAACCGAAAGTTTTTTAGGATTGGATTTAGGAGAGAAAACTTTAGGAATTGCAATTTCACGTTTTGGTATTATTGCGCAAAATTTGAAAACTATTGTTTTTCATAGACATCAATATCATGAATTAATAATACCTTTGAAAGAAATTATTGAAAAATTCGCGATTACGACAATTATTTTAGGTTATCCTAAACATATGAATAACGATATTGGAATTAAAGCTAGGATTAGTTCTCTTTTTAAATTACAAATACAAAAAGTTTATAATTTGATTGAAGTTATTTTATGGGATGAACGTTTATCTACGAAACAAGCAAAATTATTTATTCAAAAATATTTTAAAAAAAAGATACAAAAAAAAGTAAAAGATGAAATAACAGCAATGATTATTTTGCAAAGTTTTTTACATTATCGTAATAATTTAATAAAAGAGGATACAATATGATTTTAAAATACAAATATATTTATAAAACTCAATATTTCGAAATTTAATATTTTCATATATGGATAAATTAGACATTAAACAAAAAACTTTATCAAAATTACGAATATTTTCGTTAACAAATAATATCCCCATTATTACTGATGAAACAATGAATTTTTTGCAACAAGTATTAATTGATAATCATTTTTTAGATATTTTAGAAATAGGAACAGCTATTGGATACAGTGCTTTAGCTATGAGTAATAAGAATAATATTATACATACTATAGAAAAAGATTATACTTTGGCTTGTTTAGCGAAACAATTTTTATCTTCTTTTTATCCTTCTATTAAAGTTATTTGGGCAGATGCATTGATCTATAAAGTTAAACAAAAATATGATTTTATTTTTATAGATGCTGCAAAAGTTCAATATTATAAATTATTTCAAAAATATAATTGTTATTTAAAACCACATGGTATGATTATTTGTGATAATTTAAATTTTGGTTATCGTGATATCAAATTTTTAACACGTAGTAGAAAACGAATTATTCAGAAATTATACGAATTTAAACAATTTTTAAAAACCAATAAGGATTTTGATAATTATTTTTTAAATATAGGTGATGGATTGAGTATTTCTTGGTTAAAACTTTTCCCACCTCAAAATAATTTTTATGAATATATATAATTTTTTTATTTATATTTGTTTACAATAAAATAATTGAACGAAATAAGGAAACAAAGAAATAATGAAAAAAATTTTTGAATTAACGCAGTCTGGTGTTGATAAGTTAAAAGATGAATTATATTATTTAAAAAATATTCGTCGCAAAGATAATTTAGAAGCGCTTAAAGAAGCTAGAGAACAAGGTGATTTAAGTGAGAATGCTGATTATAGCGCTGCAAGAGATGAACAAGCTCAAATTGAGTTACGTATTTTAGAAATTCAAAATATTTTGAAAAATGTCAAAATTATAAATACTTCGAATCAAAATAAAGAAATTTATATTGGTAAAACCATTCATTTAAGATTTTTAAATAGTGACAAAACGGAACTAATTTTTTTAGTCGGAGCTTTAGAAGTAGATCCTTTTGTTAATAAGATTTCTATTGAATCTCCTTTAGGACAAAGTTTAAAAGGTCGTAAAGTTGGTGATCAAGTTTTGGTTAAAACAGAAACTGGTAAAAATTTTAAAGTAGAAATTTTAAAAGTAGAATAAAGGTATATATATATTAATATGATGGTTATTCATAAGTATTTACCCAAATTTTATTTTGATTCTTTATTTGATATCCCTTATGATGAATTTTATCAACAAGGAATTAAAGTTTTATTATTTGATTTGGATAATACTTTGATTTTACCTAATTCAAATCAACTTGATGCTAAAACGGAACTTTTTTTAAATCAAATTAGTTTGCGTTTTAGAATAGGCATTATTTCTAATGCTACAAAAAAAAAGCAAAAAAGAGTTTTGAATGATCGCTTTTGTAGTATTTATTTAAAGTGGTATCAAAAAAAACCAGCAAAATGGGGATTTATACAATTTTTAAAATTATTTAATGTTTGTCGTGAACAAGTGGTCATGATAGGTGATCAATTAACAACAGATATTTTAGGAGCTAATAAAATGGAGATTATTTCTATTTTAGTTAAACCGTTGAATCGTTTGGATGAATTTTTTTTAACTAAATGGCGCCGTTTTTTATTAGAACGTCCTTTTATTAGTAAAATTAAAAAAAATAACCCTTTGCTTTTTCAACAAAAATTTAAAAATTTTATAAAGTAAAAAAATGTCAATAAATTTAGTAACCATTATTTTAGAAAAAATTCATCAAAGATTTAAAAATGATTTATTTCGTTTAAATCATATTTTAGGTGTTCATCGCAAAGCTATAGAATTAGCTCGTTTACATAAAATTAATGTTAATAAAGCACAAATAGCTTCTTTGTTTCATGATTATACTAAAAACGAACCTTTGGAATTTCATTTAAATTTATTACCTATGCATATTATTAATCGTTATCAAAAAACTCCTTTTATTTATCATGCATTTAGTGCGGCTATCATTTTAGAACAAGAATATAAAGTAAAAGATAAGACGATTTTAAACGCTATTAGAAGGCATGTTTGGGGTTATGCCAAAATGAATAAATTAGATAAAATTATTTTTATTAGTGATAAAATAGAAGTTAATCGTGATTATCCTCAAATTAATTATTTACGTCAATTAGCTTTAGAGAATTTAGATAAAACTGTTTTTTATATTTTAGAAAATAGCATTAATTTTTATAAAAATAAAAATATGATTATTTTCCCTGAACAATTGAGGGTTTATGAATCTTTCAAGATAAAGTTAAGATATTGAAATGTTAAAAATTATTAAAGGAAAATATAAAAATATTGTTTTATTTAGGGTTCCTTCAAAAAAAACCAGATCAACTTCGCATTTAGTACGTAAGGCTTTATTTGATACTATTGGATCTTTGCATAATATGAAAGTTTTAGATTTATTTGCTGGATCTGGTGCATGCGCTTTCGAAGCTTTGAGTAGAAATGCAGATATGGTTTATTTGGTAGATAATTTATTTTTGGCATATAGAACTATGGAAAAAAATAAACAAAAATTAAATTTAACAGATCAAAATGTTAAAATTTTTTATTGTGATGCTTTTAAAATATTAAAAAAATTTATTGAAGAAAAATTAATTTTTGATCTTGTAATTTTAGACCCTCCTTATGAAGAAAATGTATGCATTTCTTTATTTCCATATTTAGATATGTTAACTTTATCTGGTAGTTTAGTTGTATATGAAGCATTTTATAAAAAATTATTACCTTCCTTTGTTAATTCTTTTTTTTTGTTTAAGAATCAAAAATATGGTAATAAAAGACTTTATTTTTATCAAAAAAAATTTTTTAGTTTTTGAGTTACGCTTTTTTAAGTTATAATATAATCGAGTTCTTTTAATTACTTATGGTTATATATAAAAAATAAGGTAGTGAATAATATATGAGTGAATTTCTTATAAAATTATGTCTTTTTATTTTAGGCCTAATCTTAGGTATTTTAGTTGGATCTTTTTTTATGTTTCGTTGGTTCAAAAAACATTTGGAAAAAAATCCTCCTATAACAGAGAGCCAAATTAAAGCTATGTTTAAACAAATGGGAAGAAATCCGGGCGAAAAACAAATTAAACAAATTATGGCTAGTTTGAAAAATAAAAAATAAAAAACGGAGAGTATTTGCATGTTTAATGATTGGCACATAATTTTAATTTTTATAATATTAACTTTTTTATTTTTCATGTTAGAACATTTGTTTTATAAAAGAAAAAAAAATTCCAAAATTATAGAGTTTTTATTAAAATGCAATACTTTAGAACAAGAAGTATTAAAAACAATTTTAAAAAATAAAGAGAAAGAGTTCCCTTTAACTAAAGATTCAGTTGTTACTCAGAAATTTGTTAATTTTAATATTTTATCGAAATTGAGGGATGATCCGAAAAATCCATTACATGGTATTTATTTATTGAATGCAAAAGTTTTTGATTTAATTCATAATAATATTAAATTAAAACAAATTTATTTATAATTTTTTTGTGTTATATTTATTTATGGATCAAAAAGTTATTTAATTTTTATTTTAATAACTCTTTGAAATTAATTTAAAAAAGGTTAATTTTAATTTATGAAAATACTGCAAATTATTGCTTATCATGAACCAAAATTTAATGATTTGGGCATTATTAAAAATGGTTTTAAAACAAAAATAGTGCCATCTTTAATGAATGATCCAGATAATTATACTCCCCCTAATGAAATGTTTTGTTTATCTTTGCTTATCTGTTTTTATAAAACTATGAAAAAATATCTTTCTACAAAAGGAATTATAGAAGAAATTAGTATTAAAATTTCATGTAGCTCACACAAAGATAAAGAAGGTTTATATTTTAAAATTGATTTATTGTGCGGAATTACAAATTTTGATTTATTAGAGACGCAAAAAATTATAAATTTCATACATTCAAAGTGTCCGATTTCAAGAATGTTAAATAACTATCCGCATTTTACTTTATCATCTATTTCTTATGATGAAATCATGAAATAAAGATATTCTAATAAAACTATTTATATTAATTTTATATTCGAAAATATAATTTATAAAAAAATTTACTCATTATGAAATAAATTATAAATGTTCTTCGTATGAATGAAGAACATTTTTTTTTAAAATTATTTTTAATTTGGATATTTATAAGTATATATTTGATTATTTATATGATCAGTTTTTTTGATTTTTTGACCTTTTTCATTATATTCATAAGTTGTAATTTGTTGATTAATTTTTGTTGATTTATTTATAAATTTAAATATTGGATGCGGTCTTTGGATTTGAGTGTAAATTTTACTACTTTTTTGATTTTGTTCATTATAATAATAATCATATATCTTTTTATAAAAAAATGGGGAATTAACTAAACAAAATTGTATTTTACTTATTATTCTGCCTTTTTGATCGTATTTATATTGATATTTAATTTTATTTTCATTATCTCTAACTATTATCAATTGATTATTGTTATTATATTCATATGTTTCGAATATATCGCTGATGTGAAAATTATCATAGTTAAAATTAAAACTATTATTTTTTTGTATTTTTTTTGCTAAAAGTTGATCTTCTTTATTATATAAATAAGTATAAGTTTTATCATTTTCTATATCTTTTTTCTGTAATAATTGTCCTTTAATATCATACTCATATATTTTTTTAATTTTATTGTTGTCTTTTCTATGCTGACTGATAGGTTTATTTTGAAAAATTTTTTCATTATAGTTGTTAACAATTTGATTTTGAATTTCGTTTTCGCTGCCGAAAATTTTTATAACATAAATTGGTGTATATATAATAAACATAAAAGTTATTATGAATATGATATTTAATTTTTTTTTGTATTTTATTTGCAATTTAATTTACTTTCTATATTTTTTTAAATTATTTTTTTGATGTTTGTTTTTTTGAAAAAATATTTAAATTATTAAAAATCCTCCCTTCTTAGTATTTTATATTATAATTTTATGATTTTCATTTTTTTATCAGTAGAATAAAATAATAAAATTTACAAGTTAATAAAAATTTCTTTTGATTGTTTTTTTTATATTATAAAATATGTTATAATCTAACGTTGTGGGTGGATATATTTATTATATTTTAAAAAAGAATATATTAATTTGAAAATTATATTAATTTTGTTTTTATTTGATGAATATGTAAATGAATATTATTTTCAAATTATATTGTTTTAATTATATTGTTGTATTTAAATATATAACTTGAAATTATTATTTTTTAATATTTTGATATTATTTTTCGTTGATTACAACGAAAATTGTTTTGAAGGTTAAATTTTAAAACGAATTTAAGTTTACAAGAGAGATAATTTGATAAATCGAATTTATGCTTCTGATTTGATTAAAAATAATATTTATAATTTTAAAGAATTAGTTTTGATGAAATCTAAAAAATATGAAAAATTGTTTTTAATAGATATTACTACGATTATAAAGATCAAGAAAAAGTAATTCTTTATGGTTGTTATTATTGGAAAATCTCTTTTGAAAAAAAATTTAATTAAAAAATCTTTGTTTTTTAACTTTTCGTATTTTACTTTTATCTAATATAGATTATAAAACTTTTTCTGTTTAATAATTTTTGTTAAGTTTTTAAAAGTAAAAACCAAAATTTTAATTCAAGATAAGTATTTATTACTCCAACGTTTAGATTGTATCTTTTGTTTCTTTTGATTTCGATTTATCGATCAAATCCAACTTTATAATCGATAAAAAAATATCAAATATAAGACTTCAACAGTTTTTTTAAAAAAATTTTTACTAATTATCATTTATATATTAAATAAGATTTAAATATGTATATTTTGAAAAAAAATATAATTTAATAAGTTGTCAACAAACTTTTAAAATTTTCATTTACCTTTGAATAAATATTAACTTCAACAAACTATAAAACGTTTTCAATATGAAGAAGCTTTAGAATATTTAAAAATGTTTTATAATACTTTCCGATATACCCTCTAAACAACCTTTAGATTGTAATATATTTTATGTTTAGTAAATGATTAAAAAATATTAATGATATTTATAGCGATGTTCACAAATCTTTTGCTGTAAATTGTTTAAGCCAAAGGTTTTGTGGGCGCAACAAAACTATTTTAGTTTTTATAATGTCTTTAAACATAATTAGTTTAAAAAGACAAGTTTTAACGATGGCTCAACTGAAATTTTCACTAAACAAATATTATTTAGGTTCAATAATTATTGATTAAACTCGCATAAATTTTAAATAGATATTAAACAATAAGTCAAAGTATAAAATATTACTTTAGAGTTTTATATTTGACAGCTATTCCTCCTATATTTAAAACTTTAATAGAAATTATTTAGGTTTTTTAAAATTTCTTTATTAAAAGATAAACCTTATTTTTCGAAAACACTAACAAAAAAGTGTTCTTTATAAAAAGGTGATATTAAATTTAAAACAAAATCAAAATCCTCTCCGCAAACAAAAAAAACTTATATTATTTTATCCGCTATCAAATATAAAACAAAACATTTTAATATTGATAAGGTAGAAATGATGTCGTAAGATAATAACATTGAACATCTTTATATTTTACATGGGTTAAAAATTTCTCAATAACAAGAGAAAGTTATGTAATTTTTTATAAATGATCGACAAATTATTCTTTTAGCTACTTTACTTATTGGAGAGGATATTGATATTTTTAATACCACTATGATAATTATTTTAGGTACAGAATTTTTTGACCTAAGTCAATTACATCAATTAAGAGGTCAAATGGATTGTAATACTTTTCAAAATTATTATTTTTTTGGTTTTGCATATAATCATGAAAGTTTGGATATTTTAACAAAAAAATAAAGTGGTTTTTAAATGTCATTTTTTAAATATTATGAAAGATTTTTTTGTTATTACACAAACGAAGAAGAATTTTGAAATTTTAAGATATTTGTAAAAAATTAGTAGAAAAGCGAATGAAAAATATGAGTATGATTACATTAGCTATTGATGCTATGGGGGGAGATTTCGCTCCGGAAATGACAATCAAAGGTGTTATTAAAGCTCTTTTAGAGGATGTTAATTTATGTGTTTATTTATATGGTGATCAAAAAAAGATTAATTCTATATTATCAAGTAATTTATCAATTGCTACCATTAATCATTTTAAAAAAAAACAAATGAAAATTATTCATACTGATTCTTTTTTAAATATGAATATAATTCATCTTCGTGATGAATTAACAAATAACCCACAACATTCAATGTTTTTAGCTTTAGAAGCGGCGCATAAAGGATTGGTTGATGGAGTAATATCTGCTGGTCCTACTCAAGCTTTAGTTTTTGCCAGTTATTTTATTATTAAAACAGTACCTTTTGTTAAAAGAACAGCTTTATCAATTGTTTTTTCTTCTTTGGACCATCGTAATCGTATTTTATTAGATGCTGGAGCAAATCTTTATGTTCAACCAGAACAATTATTACATTTTGCAATTTGCGCTTCAGTGATGGCAAAAGAATTATTGTGTATTTCCAACCCAAAAGTTAAATTATTAAATATTGGGGTAGAAAGTAATAAAGGAAGAGAATTTGAGAAAGAAGCTTTTAATTTATTAAAAAAAGATTTGCGAATTAATTTTTGTGGTAATGAAGAACCGCAAAATCTTTTTAGAACAGACGCAGATATTTTAATTAATGATGGTTTTGTTTCAAACATGATTCTTAAAAGTTATGAAGGAGCATTTGAATTATCTATGCAAGTTTTAAAACAAGTTTTAAGTCGAAATTGGTTGCTTAAAATTATAAGCAAAATTTGTTATTATCGTCAAATTAAAAATATTCAAAAAACATTAGATTATAAAGAGGTTGGTGGAGCGATGTTATTAGGTTTGAATAAGATTGTTGTTAAAGCACATGGTAATTCTCAAGAATATGCTTTTTATAAAGCTATTATACAAGCTAAAAGATTAGTCGAACAAAAAATTTTAGACAAAATTTTTAGTAACTTTCAAAATAAAATTAATCATTAATTATGTCATTAGAAAATTTATTTAAAAGACTAAACATAAAACCTAACAATATTTCTTTGTACGTTAATGCTTTAACTCATAGTTCTTATGCTAATGAGAATAATTTTAAAAATCAAGATAATGAAAGATTAGAATTTTTAGGAGACGCTGTTATTAATTTTTTAATGGCTAATTATTTGTATCGTAAAAATCAAGGCGACGAAGGCATTATGACAAAAAAAAGAGCACAAGCTGTTTGCGTTGAATCTTTATTAATTTATGCCGAAACAATTGAATTAGAAAAATACATTCTTTTAGGTAAAGGTGAAAAAAACAGAAATTCAAGTAATTATTCTATTGTTGCAGATGCTTTTGAAGCTTTATTCGCTGCTATTTATTTAGATTTAGGATTTTCAAAAACAAGAAAAACTTTTTATCATGTTGTATTACCATGTTTAAAAAAAATAATAAAGATTGTTGATTTTAAGACTAAATTACAAGAAATTGTACAAACACGTAAACATCATTTACGTTATTTAATTGTTTCAGAAAGAGGTTTAGCTCATGATAAAGAATTTATTGCCGAAGTTTATTTAGAGAATCAAATTTTAGGGCGTGGCATAGGAAAAACCAAGAAATCCGCTGAACAAAAAGCAGCTCAAACAGCTTTAATACAATTAAAGAAAAAGGAATAAATATTTTAATATGTTAAAAATACTTTATGAGGAAGGTTTTTTAAACATAGAGAAAATTTTATTGCAAGAATATAAAAATATTGATTTGGAATTAAAAGAGTTAATGCTTTTATTTTTTTTATTTCAAGATTATCATGATAAAATTTTTTCATCTTTACATTTAGCTAATAAAACTAATCTTTCTAAAAACGAAGTAGAAGTTATTTTAGAATCTTTACTTAAAAAACAATTTTTTTCTTTGGCTCAGGAAGAGAGAAAAAATAAGATTGTTGAAATTTTTGATTTAGATAATACTTTTATAAAATTAGAAAAATTATTTCTTAAAAGAAAAAAGGAAAAGCAAGAGAGAGAACAAAGACATTATATTAGCGAAACTATTGAAAGTTTAGAAAAACTTAAAGGAACAGTACTTACTGTTTATGAGTTAGAAATTGTTAAAAATTGGTATTTAGAAAACAACTTTAATCACAAAGATATTATGAAAGTTATAGATTATGCTAATACAAATCAAAAAAAATCTATTTATTATGTGGAAAGAATGTTGAATTATGAATATAATTTAAAAAATGAAAATGATGAAAAAACAGATAAAATTTTACACGAAATTTTTAAAAAAATGAAATAAATTTATTTATATATTAATTGTAATTATAAAATTGTGTTATAATAACTGTGATATTGAGTCTTTTAAAAAAAAGATTTAATAATAATATTAAGAATAAAATTAATTTTTAAAAGGAGAGTAAAATATTTTTATGCAACAAAATGACACGTTAATGAATACAACAAAAGGCAAAGTTATTGTTGGTGTTATTGCTGCAGTTGGTGTGATTGCTTTATATTTGATTATTGCTTTCATGTTTAGTTGGATACCTTTTAGAGTAACAGCTGACAAAGTTAGAAGTGAGTGTAAATTCGAACCAACAGAAATTAAACAAGATTCAGATATAGATACTGCGGATAAAGCTAAAAATTTAGTAAAAAAATTACAAGAAGCATCGAAAACAATTGAAGACAAAAGTAAAAGCTTAAAAGTAGATACAAAAGATGAGGTAGTAGCTGCAAAGACAACTCTTAATGATTTAATTACACAGGCTGATAATGATTCTAAAGCAAGTCCTTATAACGCAAGTAATTTTAAAAATTCTTATAATTTAGTTACAGTAGATAAATATAATAACTATGTTAATGCTGTTATTAAGGCTGCTGACTTAAAATAATAATTTTAAATAAAGATTATTATTTTAGTAGATAATAAAAAAAGATATTCAAATTAATTAATTTGAATATCTTTTATTTTTTAATAATTTTGAATGGATTATTTAAAATCGCTCGAATAAAATCTTTAAATAAAGGATGTGGTTTGAAAGGACGAGATAAAAATTCTGGATGAAATTGAACTGCTACAAACCATATATGATTTTTAATTTCTATGATTTCTATCAGTTTTTCTGTAGGATGAATACCAGCTATAATAAAATTATGATCTGATTCTAATAATGAAATATATTTAGGATTTACTTCGTAACGGTGACGATGTCTTTCGTAAATAATATTTTGTTGGAAAATATTTGCGCTTTTACTATGAGGAGTTAATTGACAAGCTTGCAATCCTAATCTTAAGGTTCCACCGAATTTATCCGTTTTTATTTTATCTGTAATAATAGGTAAAATTGTTTTTGGCGCAAATTCTGTCGAATTTGCTTTTTTTAGATTTAAGATATTACGAGCGTATTCAATAACAGCAGTTTGCAATCCTAAACAAATACCAAAAAAAGGAATATTTTTTTCCCGAGCATATCGTATTGCTTTAATTTTACCTTCGATACCGCGAACACCAAAACCACCTGGAACTATAATACCATCGCAATCTTTAAGATTTGTATTTATATTTTCATCGGTTAAAATTTCCGCATCAATCCATTTAATTTGAATATTGGTGTCATTCCAACAAGAAGCGTGTTTTAACGCTTCTATTATAGATAAATAGGCATCATAAGAAAAATATTTACATATTAGACCAACTGTAATTTGTTTTTTTAAATTTCTTATTTTATTAATTAAAAAATTATATTGTGAAAGATCGGAAAGCGAAAAATTTTGTAATTGAAAATGTTGGAGTATAAAATCATCAATTTTTTGTTGATGTAAATGAACAATAATATTATACAAAATATCTGTGTCGATATTTTCAAAAATAGCTTTGGGGTTGACGTCGCATAAAATAGCGATTTTTTCTTTGATGTCTAAAGGAATATTTTTTTCACTACGTAAAATTAAAATTTGTGGTTGTATACCTAAAGATCTTAATTCTTTAATGCTATGTTGTGTTGGTTTAGTTTTTATTTCATTAGAAGTTTTGAGATAAGGAATTAAGGTATTGTGGATATAAAGGGTATTATGAAAACCGATATTATAACGCATTTGTCTAATTGCTTCTAAAAAAGGCAAAGATTCTATATCACCAACTGTTCCGCCGATTTCTACGATAATTACATCATAATCCATTATGTGAGCAGTTTGTAAAATTTTATTTTTTATTTCATTTGTTATATGAGGAATTATTTGAATTGTTTTTCCTAAATATTCACCTTTTCTTTCTTTAGAAATAACGCTTTGATAAATTTGACCTGTTGTTACATTTGATTCTCGAAATAAATTTTCATCTAAAAAACGTTCATAATGTCCAAGATCTAAATCAGTTTCTGCTCCATCATTAGTAACAAAAACTTCTCCATGCTGGAAAGGATTCATAGTTCCTGGATCAACATTAATATAAGGATCAAATTTTTGTATAAAAACTTTAATACCTCGTTGTTTTAAAATTCTCCCAATAGCAGCAGCGATAATACCTTTTCCCAAACCAGAAACAACACCTCCGGTTATAAAAATAAATTTTTTATTTTTGGTTTTAATACTATTCATATTTGTCCTTCGAATTCAAAAATAGAATTTTAATATTAGATTTTTTTAAAAAATGCATTTTTTTCTTCCTATAGATTGTCCTAAATTAACTTTAGTTTCGAGATTTTTTGCACTTCTTTTTAAAATATTAGAGTTAAAATCAACCATGTTTGTTTTTACTAATAAAACAATAGTAGAACCACCAATAGAAAAAAAACCTTTTTCTTCACCTTTATTAAAATTGTAAATACGATGATTATTAATTTTACCTATTAATAAAGCGCCTACTTCCACTTGGATAATTTTTCCAAAATTATTAGTTTGTAAAATACTATATTCTCGGCTATTTTCATGAAAGACATTATAGTATTTAAATGCAATTGGTTGAACTGTGTGCAATTTGCCTTTAATTTTTATAGGATGATGTAACATTGATCCATTATCTATGAAAATATAACGGTGATAATTTGTCGGAGCTAACCTCAATATAACTAAATATCCTTTATTATAATAATTCGGTAAGGAATCATTTTTTAATAAATCACTTAAATGATATTTTGTTTGTTTAATAGTATAATGGTTGTGAGTTAAAATGGGACAAATTCTAATGAATCCTTCTCCTGGACTAATAAAGATGTTTGGATCTTTACAAAAAAATATATTTTTGTATTTACGAATAAAAAAATCATTATAAGATTTAAATTTTTGTTTTTCGAATAATGCAATATTAATATTCGCTTTTTTTAAAATTTTTTTAATATGTATTTTTGAAATAAAAGTTTTTAAATAAAAACTACAAATTATATTAAACCAGTGCGAAATTATAATTTTTAAAATTAATCTTTTCCAAATTTTTTTTTCTAAATTATAATATAAAAAATGAAGTTTTTCTTTTTTTTGTTTTCGGTTATTTTTTTTTGTTTCGTATATCATTTTGTTTGTTATCTAAATGGTGAATTTCTCTAAATTTAATAGACTAAAAATTAAAATAACCGAAATTATTGTAATAAATAAAATATAAATGATATTTTTAGGTTTCTTTAATCTAATTCTATCGTAAATAAATAAAAAAGTTAATAAATTAATCATGAAAAAATAAAACCAACAAAATGTTTTTTCCGATATATTGTTATCAATTGATTTTATTTTTTTTATTAATAAACGTATCAAAATTAATGAAGGAAATACAATAGCAGATATAGTAACAGGTATTCCGATAAAAATTTGTTGATTTAATTGTTTATTTAAATTATTTATTTTTTTATTCATAGTATTAAAATAAGCCAGTCGAATTAAAGCAGCTACAGTATATAAACTAGTTATAAAAATTAATAAAAATATTTTTATGTTAAATTGAAATTCAGGATAAGATATTTTAAATAAACTTCCACCTATAAACAAAGGTAATAAACCAAAACTTACCATATCAGCTAATGAATCTATTTGTACACCATATTGTTGTTCTTGTAAAGAAGCATTTTTTTTACAACGACTAACGATACCATCCAACATATCTAAAATGCCGCATATTAATAAACAAATAGAAGATTTGATTATATTTTCTTGATTAATCATAAGAAATTGAATTCCCAAAACACCACTTATTAAATTTAAGTAAGTTAAACATGTGGAACAGTTATATATACCTATGAACATTATGTTATACCTTTTCGATTTTATTTTAATTGATGTAATTTCAGAATTAATTTCTTGAAATTATATTAAATATAATTAATTTATAATTAATTGATTATTGATTTTGACATTTGATTTGTATATAAATTTAATATGAAATGTGTAGTAAATCAACAAGTATTTGATTAATATAAAAAAATTTATTTAATATTTTCATAAAAATATTGATAATCATGTATTAGTTCTTCTTCATCCGTATTTTCTTCTTTATCTTTAATTTCTTCTTCATCATTTAATTGTTCATCAATTATGTCATGGTCTAAATTATCATCATTAATATTGAAATCTAAATCTTCCATATTAGTTTCTAATTCTTCTTCTTTACTAATGCCGTCGATTTCATAATTTTCAAGTTTAAAATCTTTTAATTCAGGAATTTCGTTATTTGAATTTATGATTTGATTTTCTGTTTTATCATCTGCAAAATATTCTTTATCCCATAAATGAACATTATTGTTTTTTATATTCCACAAATCATTTCCGCAAAATACGAATCTACCACTAGATACTATATCTAAATATAATTGAGAAATTTGATTAATATCTTCTTTGTCTATTTGCTTTATTTCTAATACCTGAGATATTAAATCATAAATTGGCATCTCCATTCCATTAGATTTTAAAATTTCATAAGAAATATTTATCATTGAATCATTTTGATTTATATTATTATTTAAATATTTTTTTTCCATTATTTTCAAATTAAACTCCTTATTTATTTGTCTAACACGAAATTTTTTAATTTCACTTTTTATTTGATAAATATTAAATACAAATTATTAAAATTTATATCTTGAATTACTTTTGTCACTTTAATACTGAATTATTTATTTGTATTTATACTTTTATTAATTTAATGTTTAAGCTTTCGAATATTAACAAATAATTAGCATTAATTATTATAATTGCAATTTAGATTATTGAAAAAATACTAACAAAATTTTTAATTATTTATGATTAAATTTTTACTAATTATTATTGTGATTATATTTTTTTAATGGATTTATAATTCTATTTATTTTTCTATTATTATTTTATTTGTGTCAAAAAATTCTTCTGCCATTTCGATAATTGGAGGTTTGTTATTTATTTTATCTTTATTTTTTATTTGTAATTTTTCTTGTTTTTCTATTTGTAAAATTGAGTTTTTTTGGTAAAAATCAGTTTTGAAAGATGATAAATTTAAATTTTTATTATAATTTGGTTTTTTAATAAATTCTAAATAAGTTGGTCTCAAAATTTGTTCCCAATCTTTGTTGAGAATTACCATGTAGTCTTTAATGAATTTTTTTTTTGCGTTAAATATTTTATTAATAATAATATTTTTATTTTTGGTTATTAGTAGATTATTATATTCTTCTATTGTTTCACAAGATAAAAGCATTTCTTTATCCAAACTAACGAACAAGAGTTGAGCTTTATGTAGCAAACGTGCATATTTTGACAATTCTTTATTAGGGTAATTGTTTAATTTTTCCCATACTTTAAGGAATTTTTTTTTTGTTTTTTCATCTGCAGAAATTAAAATTTTTTTTAAATTTTGAATGAAACTATTTTCTTTTTCTGTGATTTGTAATAATTCTTGTTGGTCTTTATCACATTTTATATCTTTTATTAATTGTTTTATTTGAATAAAATAATATATTAATAAGTTTTTTTTATGTAATGTTTTTTGTAAGTTGTTTTTAAGTTCGAATAAAATTTTAAAAAATTCATTTTTTTTCCAAAAAGACAAATTATTAAAGAAGTTATTTGGATTTTTTTCATTTTCTGATCTATAAAATTCGATAAATAACTCCAAAAAAAAATCAATAACATCATTAAGAAATATCATAATTTCTATATGAGGTTGTAAAATCTTGTCTAAAAAAATAATTAATTCTGTCGTTTTGTTATGTAATAAATTTTCAGCAATTTTTTTTATCTGACAACGAGAGACAATTCCTAAAGTTTCTTCTATATCATTAACATTAATAAAATCATTTTTATAAGAACTAATTTGATCTAGAATATTTAATGCATCTCTTAAACTACCTTTTGCATAAAAAGATATCATTTCCAAAGCTTTATCATTAATTAAAATGTTTTCTTCTTCTGTAATTAATTTTAATGTTGCATAAATATTTTTTTTCTCTATATCTGTTAAATGGAAATGTTGTGCACGTGAAAAAATGGTTTTGGGAATTTTATTTAATTCGCTTGTTATTAGGATAAAAATAACATTAACTGGTGGTTCTTCTATTATTTTTAACAGAGCATTAAAAGCATTTATTGATAAAACATGGATTTCATCAATAATATAAATTTTGTATTTTAAAAAATGAGATTTATATTGGACCGTGTCTTTTAATTCTCTAATCTCGTCGACTCCATTATAAGATGCTCCATCGATTTCGATAATATCTAAGTTGTTTTTTTGATTTATTCTTAAACATGAATCGCATTCGTTACAACAATCTTGTAATTTCCAGTTTAAACAATTAATATTTTTGGACCAAATTTTAGCTAAAGAAGTTTTCCCTACACCTCTATTACCGCTAAACAAATAACAATGATGAATTTTGTTGTATTTTATAGCGTTTTTTAGCGTTTGTATAATTATATGTTGTCCTTTGAATTGACAGAAATTTTGAGGTCTATATTTACGATATAAGGCTATATAAGACATAGTTTTAAGCGAAAATTACACTTTCCTTCCTTCTATTTTTCTTTTTGTTTTTATCATAAAATTTCAGAAAATATTTTTTTATAAATACTCAATCCTCATTAGCCATATCGTGATTTTGTTCATCTAAGTTATATGGTATTTTTTTAATATAAAATAAAAAAAAAAAATATTAATTATTAAAACTATAACTAGTATAACTTTTATTTTATAAACTTATTCATCTTTAGTAATAAAAAAAGAACCTAATTTTAAAAATCTTATGATAGGTTCTATTTTGTTATAAAAACATTCGAGTATAATAATTATAAGAATAATCAATATTTGTCTTATTTAATATACTTATTTACTTATTTACTTATTGTGTCTGAAAATTTTATTTTCAATTTTTAATATAAGCTAAATGTAATTATTCAAATATTTTCAATAAATTTTTAATAAAAAGGAGCAAAATTAATGACAGAATAAGACATTCAGCATATATATATATATATATATATATGTTATCATACTTAAAATAATTCGTCAATAAATTTTATACAAATTGTTAAAAATTGAAAATACAAAATAAATTTATTTTGGTGATTTAATAATATTTTTATTTTTTAATCGTATCAAGAAATAAAATGTTTCTTTTTTATTGCATTTTCAATTTCATTTATTTCTTTAATAACATTTTGCGTTAGATTATAAGAACCATTTTTTGTAATTAAAATATTATCTTCAATTCTGATGCCCAAATTTAGATTAGCTAAATATAATCCAGGTTCTACTGTGATTATATTATTTTCCACCAAAGGTTGTTTTGTATTACCTACATCATGTACTTCTAGACCTAAATGATGTCCTAATCCATGATAACAATAATTTATTAATTCTTTTGGATTTGTAAGAATACCTATTTTTTTTAATCCTTCAAATAATATCTGTTTCCCATAGATATTCAATTCTTCAAATGTTTTCCCTGGTTTTAACCAATTGATAATTTTTTTATTCGCGTTTAAAACTATTTTATAAATTTCTTTTTGTTGAATTGTAAATTTGCCATTAATAGGAAAACAACGACTTATGTCTGAATTATAATTTTGATAATTTACTCCTAAGTCTAATAAAATTAAGTCGTTTTTTTTCAAGATATTGTTTTTTTTATGATAATGCAAAATAAGAGCATTTTTACCACTTGCTACAATATTTTCGAATGCTGGTTTTGTATTTTTTGTTGCTAATAAGTAATTATAATAAGCATTTATATTATTTTCGTTCATTTGTGGTTTAATTAGAGGCATTAAATCATATAAAGCTTTATTATTAATATTGATAGCTTTTTGTATTTTTTTTATTTCAATAATATCTTTTATTGTACGCATTTGTGATATTAAAGGACTTATATTTTCAATTTTTATATAAGGAAAATGATCTATAATTTGTCGTGATATAGATGAAATGATATGCGAATTATTGGTAAAATCTTGGTTTTCATTAAAAGGAAAATAAATTTGTTTAATTATGGTTCCTATTGTATTATTGCAATTTCTTAAAAATAAAAATAAGAAATCTTTTAATGAAATAATATTTTTAATATTTTCTATTTTAATAGCTGATTTACGATGAGCTTGTAAAAAACTTAAAGTTTCACCTTCCCATAAATTTTTCAATTTATCTGTTTCTTTTAAAAAAAGAAAAGTCTGTTCATTACTATTGTTTGTTCCTTTTACTAACATTAAAACAGCATCTTCTTCTTCTATGCCTGTTAAATAATAGAAATTACGATTAATATCAAAAGATGATTTAAAATTTGTTAAATTTCGACCCGCAAAGAACAAAATAATACTTTTCGGCATTATTTTTTTGAATATGTTATTTCTACGTTTCCAAAATATATTATTATCCATATCAAATACCTTCATTTTGATTTTTTATTATCTGCACAGTTTAAAATCTTTTTTAAAATAAACTATATTTATTTGTTTTTTTGTAAGTTAATGTATAATAAATTTTTTATTACTATTTAATTTAATATATTTTCCTAGTTATATTGTTTTTAATATTCCCCTTTTATATGTAAAAAATTATTGTTTATAAACAATAAACAAATTAAAAATAAAAATATTGTGTATAATTATATCAATAATATTATAAATATTTTTTACTTTTAAACTTTTTTTATTTTTCAATAATTATATTTGTTGAATCGAGTACTGAATGGAGTTAGAAAATATTAAAATGGTTTTTAAGAAAATTAAAAATATTCTTAGTCAAAAACTTTCTCTTAATGAAGATGATATCAAATTAAATACAAGGTTAAAAGAAGATTTAGGTTTGGATTCTTTTGATGCTGTAGAATTAGTTATCGAATTAGAAAAGATTTTTCATATTTGTATCAAAGATGAAGCAATGCAACACTTTAAAAAAGTGGAGGATGTTGTGGAATATATTAAAAGTAAGATAACTCATTAATTTTTTACACTCGTTATTATTATTTTGAATCGGAGTAGAATAAAAAAGTTATGTTGTTATATGATTTTAAAAAAATTGAATCTAAATGGCAAGAACATTGGGAGTTGAAAAAAACTTTCAAAACAAATTTGGATTTTTCTAAAAAAAAATTTTATTGTTTGGATATGTTTCCGTATCCTTCTGCTGAAGGATTACACATTGGTCATATCGAGGGATATACAGCTAGTGATATTATTAACCGTTTTAAAAGAATGCAAGGTTATAATGTTTTGCATCCTTTTGGGTGGGATTCTTTTGGTTTGCCAGCAGAGCAATATGCTTTACAAACAGGAAAAAATCCTAAAGATTTTACTTATGAAAATATTAGTAAGTTTAAACAACAGATAAAAAGTTTAGGTAAGGGAGTAGATTGGCAAAAAGAATTTGCGACTTCCGATCCTTTTTTTTATAAATGGACTCAATGGATTTTTAAGAAATTATATGAAAATAAATTAGCTATTTTAAAAAATGTAGAAGTTTATTTTTGTCCTAAATTAGGAACAGTTTTAGCGAATGAAGAAATAGTACAAACAGATAAAGGACTTTTCTCAGAAAGAGGCCATTACCCCGTTGTTAAAAAAGAAATGCAGCAATGGATATTAAAAATTACTGCTTATTCAGATAGACTCTTGAAAGATTTAGATTTACTCTATTGGCCTTCTAGAATTAAGGAAATACAAAAAAATTGGATTGGTAAAAAAAAAGGGGTTATTATAGATTTTTCTTTAGCTAAAGATGAGTCAAAAACAAAAATTTCTGTTTTTACTACAAAACCACATACTTTATTCGGTGTTAATGCCATAGTTTTAGCACCAGAACATCCTTTAGTACCTTTACTTACGATTGCAGAAAAATTTTCAGAGGTAGAATCGTTCATAAAGAAAATTAAAAACAAAACCGATTTATATCGTTGTATGTCTAAAACTTTCTCAGGTGTTTTTACTGGTAGTTATGCTTTAAGCCCTTTTACAAATCAACCTCTTCCTATTTGGATCGCGGATTATGTTTTGCCTTATTACGGAACAGGTGCAATTATGTCCGTTCCATCAGCAGATCAAAATGATTTATTATTTTCTAAAAAAAATTATTTAAATATACCTCATATTTTTTATAATGACGTTTTAGTAAATAGTTTCTTTTTGAATAATTTATCAAAAAATATAGCAACAAAAGAAATTATTTCTTGTTTAATAAAAAACAAAATAGGCAAAATTCATTATACTTATAAAATTCGTGATTGGGTATTTTCTCGTCAAAGATATTGGGGAGAGCCTTTTTGTCTTTATTATGATGAAAAAAATAATATTTATCTGGACAAAGATGAAGAATTACCTGTAGAATTGCCTAAGATTGAAAAATTAGAAATTTCTGGTGACGGAACTTCACCTTTATCCAAAATTTATCAATGGTTATATTTTGAAAAAAATGGTAAAAAATATAAAAGAGATTCTAATACAATGCCGCAAACAGCGGGTAGTTCATGGTATTATATTGGTTATATTTTAAAAAATGAATCTTTAGATATACAACCTTTAAACAGTTTGCAAGCGAAAAAATTATTAGATTATTTTTTACCTGTTGATCTTTATATCGGCGGAGCCGAACATGCTGTTAGTCATTTGTTATATTCGCGTTTCTGGCATAAATTTTTATATGATTTGAATTTGGTTTCATCTCCTGAACCTTTTATTAAATTGGTTAATCAGGGGATGATTTTGGGCGAAGATAATTTAAAGATGAGCAAATCCAAAGGCAATAGCGTTAATGCTTCTTTAGTGTTAAATAAATATGGGGCAGATGCAATACGTCTTTATATTATGTTTTTAGGACCTTTGGAAGATTCTAAAAAATGGACAGAATCTGGTATTATAGGAATTCAACGTTTTTTAAATAAAGTTTATAATATAGCTTTATTGTATGTTTGCGAAGAATCTGTTGCATCTTTAAATAATTTATTAAATAAAACCATTAAAAAAGTTACTTCGGATTACGAAAATTTAAAATTTAATACAGCCATTAGTCAATTAATGATTTTTATTAATTATGTTATGAAATATAAAAAAATTAACAAATTACAAATGCAAATCTTTTTACAATTATTAAATCCAATAGCGCCACATATAACTGAAGAATTGAATCAAATTTTTCTAAAAAATAAAACAGAAATAATTAATATACCATGGCCTAAAATGGTACCTGATATTAATATAATCAATGTAACAAAATCTAAAAAGGTGATTATTCAAATTAATGGCAGATTTAAAGGACAAATCACTGTTGAATCTCATTTTTCTAAAGATCAATTAGTTCAAAAAGTTTTGCAAATTCCTAAAATTAGTGTTTTCTTACAAAATAAAAAAATAACTAAAGTTATTTATATTCCGCATCGATTATTAAATTTAGTAGTTTTATAATTTTAAGAAATTATAAATTTTTTCAGAGAGAAAATGATAAAAAAATTATGAAGTTACATAAAAAAGGATTAATGGTAATAATTTCTGGCCCATCAGGAGTTGGTAAAAGTCATATTAAAAAATCTTTATTTCAAAAAAAAGGACATAATTTTGTTTATTCTGTTTCTATGACTACACGTCCTGCTCGTTGTGAAGAACAAGATGGTGTTGATTATTTTTTCGTGGAAAAATCTTATTTTCAAAAAAAGATTACGGAAAATTATTTTTTGGAGTATAATAAATTTGTTAATCATTACTATGGTACTCCTTATAAGGAAGTGAAACAAAAACTTAAAGAAGGTAACGAAATTTTTTTAGAAATTGATGTCAAAGGTGCTTTGCAAATTAAAAAACATAAAATGAGTAAAAATGCCGTTTTTGTTTTCATTGCTCCCCCTTCTACAAATGTTTTATATAAAAGATTAAAAAAACGCAATACAGAAAGCGAAGAAATTATCAAAGAAAGATTAAAACAAGCAAAATATGAGTTATCACAAGCTTATTTATATGATTATATTGTAATTAATGACGAAGTTGAAAAAGCTGTAGATAAAATTATTTCTATTGTGGTAGCTGAACATTCTAGAGTTAAAAATAGTATTTCTGCTTATTTATCAATATTTTCTGAAGTATTTGATAAAAAAAATTAAAAAAGTAAGTGGGGTTGTTTTTTCATGTTAAGAGAAAAAAAAGAAGGATTAAATTATCCTTCTATTGATGAGTTATTAAGTCGTATTGATTCAAAGTATAAACTTGCTTATTTATCTAGTCGTATCGCTCATGTGATGGAAAAGAAAAAATTAGATGTTTCTCATTTATTGGGACATAAAATTTTAAGTAAGGCTTTATACGAAATTATTAATGATAATTTTGACATTATTTTTAAATAGTCTTTTATAACAAATGATATTTTTATTTTTAGTTTTCTTATAACTTTTATGAAAGATCTAAATTTTTATGTGTTCTTTAAAACATGTCCCGGTTTTAACTGAAGAAGTTATTCGTTATTTAAAAATTAAACCTCAAGGTATTTATGTCGACGCTACTTTAGGCGGGGGAGGTCATACTGAAGCAATTTTAAAATGTTTAAAACGAGGGGGATGTTTATATTCTTTTGATCAAGATCCTTTTGCTATAAATTATTGTAAGCAAAAATTACATCAATATAATAATTTAATATTGGTTAATAGTAATTTTTGTAACTTAGCAGAAGAAATGGCGAAAAGAAAAGTTAAGGGTATTGATGGAATTGTTTTTGATTTAGGTTTATCTTCTTTTCAAATTGATGATTCTCAAAGAGGTTTTAGTTATTTAAAAGATGCACCACTTGATATGCGTATGAATCCTCATCAAAAACTAACTGCTCAAATAATTCTGAATCATTATGATTTAAAAACTTTAACAAATATATTTTGGTCTTATGGAGGCGAAACTAAAGCAAATATAATCGCCAAAGCTATCATAAAAGCAAGACCTTTAAAAACAACTTTAGAATTAGTAAGATTAATTGATCGTTATTATCCTTTTTATGTTTATCGTCGTAAAGGCCATAGTGCCAAAAGAATTTTTCAAGCTTTAAGAGTAGAAGTTAATCAAGAATTATGGTGTTTAAAAAAAAGTTTGCAACAAAGTTTAAGCTTATTAAATAAATATGGTACAATTGTTGTAATTAGTTTTAATTCTCTGGAAGATCGTTTGGTTAAAACTTTTTTTAAACAACATAGTAAATATGTTTTTCCTCCGAAAGTACCTTTTATAGAAAAAGAACTACCTTTAAGTATATTGACTGTTATAAACAAAAAAGTAGTTTTACCAAGTTTAGAAGAATTACAAACTAATAAACGTAGTCATTCCGCTAAATTAAGAGTAGCTTTGAAAAATGTTTAATTATCAACTCATAATTTTATTGAAATTTTTAATTTAAATTTATAATATTTTTATAATTTTAAATTTATAATGATGTCTTATATAAGATTTTAAACATTATGCAAAAATTATTTCATATTTTTTCATAATGTTGATAAATTTAAGTTATAATTAATTTGCTTGTATTTTTTTAAAATTGTGGAAATATTATCATTATTGTAAAAATAGTTAACTGAATGCTGAAGAAATTTTAAGTATGTTATTGAAAAAATATATACTTAAGATATTTTAATAAGATACAGTTTTATTTTTTTATTTTGAGGAATAATTTTTTATCTTTTTAGTTTAAATGGATTTAGAATGAATAAAAACTATTAAGGATATGTAATTTTTTGGAGATTGTATTTTTAATATGGTCTTATATTTGAGTTTTGCATCTATTAGTGATAATACAGGTCAAATGAGTAAAATGAATTGTAGAAGAGGTGATATAAAAAAATGTCCAAGGAAAAGGAAGTTATAAAAATTCTTTTAAAAACATATGATTTTCATTTAATTGATAATGCAGCGAAAAAAATTATTGATATTGTCGTAAAAACTGGTGCAATAGTTAAAGGTCCTATTCCTCTTCCAACTAGAAAAGAAGTTTTTACTGTTATTCGTTCTCCTTTTGTAAATAAAGATAGCCGCGAACAATTCGGACGTTTTACACATAAACGTTTAATTTCAATTATTAACCCTAATCCAAAAACTATAGATGCTTTAATTACGCATGTTAATTTACCATCTGCTGTGAATATTTCTTTAAAAACATCGAAAAAATAATTTTTAAAATTTTTTATTAAGTTAATGAATATTATTTTGTATATTTTGTAAATATCGAGAAAGAGGATAAAATGGCTAAAGGAATTTTAGGAAGAAAAATAGGTATGACACAGATTTTTGATGAAAAAGGATTTTCTATACCTGTTACTATAATTGATGTTTCTAACAATGTAGTATTAAAACAAAAAACTTTAGAAAAAGATGGTTATCAAGCCACTCAATTAGGATTCGATGATAAAAAAATTAAGCAAACCAATAAACCTCTTATGGGTTATTTTGCAAAAATCCCAACTACGCCTAAATTATTTATAAAGGAAATTTCTTTTATTAATAATATTAATAATGAATTAAGTTTTTTCACAGTTGGACAAGTATTAAAAGATCCACTTTTTAATCCTGGCGATATGGTTGATGTTACTGGCGTTAGCAAAGGTAAAGGTTTTCAAGGTTCAATAAAAAGACATAATCAAAGCAGAGGACCTGAAACACATGGTTCACGTTATCATAGAAGACCTGGTTCAATGGGACCAATTAAAGGTAAAATTAAAGGAAAAAAACTTCCAGGTCATATGGGTTTTAAAAAAGTTACCTTACAAAATTTAAAAATTATTTCCATTAATAATGATTTGCATGGCCGAATAATATTTTTAATTAAGGGCAGTATTCCTGGTCCTAAAAAAAGACTAGTTTTAATTAAAACAGCGGTTAAAACGATAACGAAAGGACATGAAATTAATAATGCCTAATTTTAGTGTTTTTGATCAAAAAGGTAAATTATTGTCTGAAATAAATTTATTAGACTCTATTTTCGGTATTGTACCTCATCAACAAGCCTTATATGATGTGGTGAATCAACAAAGAGCATCTATGCGTCAAGGCACTCATTCAACAAAAAATCGTGCATCCGTTTCAGGCGGTGGCAAAAAACCATGGGCTCAAAAAGGTACAGGAAATTCTCGTCAAGGGACCATCCGTTCTCCTTTATGGCGTGGCGGAGGAGTTGTTTTTGGCCCACATACTCGAGATTATAGTTTTAAAATTAATTCCAAAGTTAGAAAATTAGCTTTTTATTCGGCGTTATCTTGGCAAACTAAAAATCAAAATTTAAAAATTATTGATTCTTTGAATATGTCTGATTTTAAAACTAAAATTTTTAAGCAGTTTATAAATAACTTAAATATCAAGGGAACAGTTTTAGTTATTGTCACAGAATTAACAGAAAATTTAATTCGGGCGACTAATAATTTAAATCAGGTTACTTTAGAAGCTTTTAATCATGTTAGTGTTTATCAAATACTAAGTCATAAAAACATCTTATTCACTAAGGATTCTATTATTAAGTTAGAAGAGGGATTAAAATGATATTAAGTTATTATGATTTATTAAAATCACCTATAATTACGGAACAAACTAATAAAGAAATAGAAGTACATAATAAATATACTTTTAAAGTATTTAAAAATGCTAATAAAATACAACTAAAAAAAGCGGTTGAACATATTTTTAATGTTAAAGTTTTATCAGTTCGCTCTTTGAATGTTTCTCCTAAATTCAAGAGGAAAGGTAAATATTCTGGTTATACTGTAGGATATAAAAAAGTTATTTTTAAATTAGTACCAGGACAAAGAATAGATATATTTTTTGATAACTAAATTTTTTTATATTTATCCAAATTATAAATTTTAAATAAAATTATTTTTGTATCATGTAGAAAGGTGATTCAAGAAAATGTCTCTCAAAAAATACAAACCAACATCTAATGGACATAGAAACATGATTTTGAGAAATTTCAAAGAATTAACAACTTCTGTTCCGGAAAAAAGTTTATTGCTTTCTCAAAAAAAAACGGGTGGACGAAATAATCAAGGTAAGATTACAGTTAGACATCGTGGTGGTGGAGTTAAACAAAAGTATCGTATAATTGATTTTAAAAGAAATAAAGATAATATACCTGGAAAAGTAGCTACTATTGAATATGATCCGAATCGTAATTGTAATATTGCTTTGATTCATTATTTAGATGGTGAAAAAAGATATATTTTAGCTCCTAAAGATTTAAAATTAGGAAATCAGATTTTTTCGGGTACGGAAGTTGATATTAAAATCGGAAATAGTTTACCTTTGAAAAATATTCCTGTTGGTTCTTTTGTTCATAATATTGAATTGAAACCTGGTAGAGGAGGACAGTTAGCACGTAGTGCAGGTACTTCAATTCAAATTGTTAAAAAAGAAGATAAATATGTTGTTTTAAATTTACCTTCTGGAGAGATTCGTAAAGTTTTGGCAGTTTGTCGTGCTACTGTGGGTGTAATCGGTAATGAAACTCATAAACTTATTCGTCTTGGTAAAGCAGGTCGTAGTCGTTATTTATCTGTTCGTCCTACAGTTCGTGGTTCTGCAATGAATCCTAATGATCATCCACATGGAGGAGGCGAAGGTCGTGCTCCTATTGGACGTAAGTCTCCTATGACTCCTTGGGGTAAAAAAGCTTTGGGCGTTAAAACTCGTAGAAAAAATAAACCTAATAGTCATTTAATTCTAAAAAGACGCAAAAAGTAAATATTAAATATATCAAAAAAAGGGGAAATAATTAATTAATGGCTCGTTCGATTAAAAAAGGTCCTTTTTGTGATGAACATTTGTTATCTAAAGTTCTGAAACAAAATGAGAAAAAAAATAAAAAAGTAATTCAAACACGTTCTCGCAGAACTGTTATTTTACCTGAATTTATTGGCAATAAAATTGCCGTGTATAATGGTAAAGAATATATTGTTTCTTCTATTACGGAAGATATGGTAGGTCATAAGTTGGGTGAATTTTCACCAACCAGAACTTTTCGGGGACATACTAAAAGTGGCAAAAAAAATATTAAAAAATAATTATTGAGAAGGTATTAATAATGAATGTAAAAGCTATCGCAAATCAAATACCCATTGCTCCTAGAAAAACACGTTTAGTTATAGATTTGATTAGAGGAAAACATATTAAAGAAGCACAAGCTATTTTGATGTTTACTCCTAAAGCGGCTTCTCCTATAGTTTTGAAAGTTTTAAAAAGTGCTGTTGCAAATGCTGTACATAATTTTAATTTGAATCCTGAATTATTATATGTAAGCGAAGCTTTTGTGAATGAAGGTATGATTTTAAAACGTCTTTTACCTAGAGCAAAAGGAAGAACAGATCGATTAAAAAAAAGAACTAGTCATATTATTATAAAATTAACGCCTCAATTTTCTGAAAAAAATCAAATAAATAAAAAAAAGGAGATGTAGATAATGGGACAGAAGAGTAATCCGAATGGTTTGAGATTAGGTATTATTAGAAAATGGGATTCTCAGTGGTATGCCGAAGATAAACAAGTTCCTTATTTAATTTATGAAGATTTTTGTATTAGAAATTTAATCAAAAAATTTTATAATCGTGGTATTATTTCGCAAATAGAAATTAAACGTTTAAAAAAGTCTAATAGCGAAGAACTTACTATTGATTTATTTACTTCCAAAATCGGACTTATACAAGGTTCGGAAAATAAAGAACAAAAAAGATTATTGCAGAAAATCGAACAAACAATCAACAAAAAAGTTATTATTAATGTTTTTGAAGTAAAAGCGATAGATAAAATTGCTAGCTTAGTTGCTCAAAATATTGCATTGCAATTACAACAAAGAGCTTATTTTCGCGCAGTACAAAAAATAGCAGCACAGAAGGTTTTAAAAAGTTCAGCCTTGGGTGTTAAAATTATTATTTCAGGTCGTTTGGGTGGAGCTGAAATCGCTCGTAGTGAAACAATTTCGTTAGGTTTGGTTCCTTTAAATACTTTAAGAGCGGATATCGATTATGCTTTCGAGGAAGCTTATACCACTTATGGTGTTTTAGGTGTTAAAGTATGGGTGTTTCATGGAGAAGTCTTACCACATCAAACTATTGTCGATACAAGAAAATTATTTGTACAACAAAACGAAACAAAAAAACATTTTATTCGTAAATTTCAAACCAAAAATTTTAAAAAAAATAAAATTTAAGTTTTTAAAGAGGTAAAATTATTTATGTTAATGCCGAAAAAAACAAAATATCGTCGTCCTCATCGTTTAAGTTATGAAGGAAAAGCTAAAGGGCAAACTAAAATTATTAATGGTAATTATGGATTAATCGCTTTAGAAGGCGCTTGGATTTCTAGTCAACAAATTGAATCTGCGCGTATTGCGATGACTCGTTGTATGGAAAGAAAAGGAAGATTATGGATTAATATTTTCCCTCATTTATCTTTAACACGCAAACCTTTAGAAGTTCGTATGGGTTCAGGTAAAGGGGCTCCTGAATTATGGGTTAGTGTTGTAAAAAAAGGTAGAGTTCTTTTTGAAGTAAGTGAGATCAATAATTCAGAGATTATCGAAAAAGAAGCTTTAAGATTAGCATCGCATAAATTACCTATTAAAACTAAAATTGTTAAAAGAGGTAATGAATCATGTTAAGTATTAAAGAAATGCGTAAAATGAATATAGAAGAATTAAACAATAAAATATTAGATTTTAAAAAAGTTTTTTTTGAAACGAAATTAATGTTAGATTTGGTTAAATCTAAAAACACTTCTTTAGTACGTAAAATTAGAAAAACTATTGCTCGTTTGAATACAGTTATTAAAGAAAAAGAAAATAGTATAGAATAATATAATTAAATTTAAATTTTTTGATAATTAAAATCAAATAAAAATTTGCTTTTTATTTAAGATTTAATTAGAATGCAAAGCTTATTAATCTATTTTTAAAGAATTTCAAAATAATTTTTATTTTGGTATTTTTGTTAGAAAATAAGTTTTTTTATTATTAATATTTTATTTATTGCGAAGAGGAGAGTATGAATATTATGCGTAACACAAGAAAAGTGTTGACAGGTATTGTTGTTTCAGACAAAATGCAAAAAACAATTACTGTTAAAGTAGATTATTATAAAAAAGATAATATTTATGAAAAAAAAGTGAAAAAAACCAATAAATTTTATGTACACGATCCTAATGAAACGGCAAAAATAGGACACTTAGTAAATTTTATAGAAACTAGACCATTATCCAAAACAAAAAAATTTCGCTTATTAAGTATACTTTCGGATCCGAAAAAATAAAAAGAGGGATATATTATTATATGATTCAAAGAAATAGTCGTTTATTAGTTGCTGATAATAGCGGGGCTAAGATCGTTTCTGTGATTGATATCCCAGGAGCTAGTCAACAACGTTATGTGAATATCGGAGATATAGTTATTGTATCTGTTAAAAAAGCAGTACCTTCTGGTATGCTAAAAGCAGGTGATAAATGTAAAGCTTTAATTTTGCGTACTAAAAAAGGATTAAAAGGAAAAGATGGTTCTTATATTAAATTTGATGATAATGCAGTTGTTATTATTAAAGATGATATGACTTTAAGAGGTACGCGTATTTTCGGTCCAGTTGTTAAAAATCAAAAATTGAAAAATAGTAATTTTTCCAAATTTCTTTCTTTAGCGGAAAAAGTATTTATAATATGAGGGATTATAATGAGTATTAAAGTAGGAGATATAGTAGTTATTTTGTCGGGAAAAGATCGTTTTGTTTTGGGAGAAACAGGAGAAAAAAACCTTAAAAAAGGTAGAGTAATAAAAATTTTTTTTAAGGAACAAAAAGTATTAGTAGAAGGCGTTAATATTGTAACAAAACACAAAAATGCTGTTAATAATGAATCAAAAGGAAGTATTATCAAAGAAGAAGCACCTATTCATATTTCTAATGTAGCTTTGGTTGATCCCGAAAAACAAATACCTACACGTCATGGTATTCGTTATGTTTCGGATAAAAAAAAGGTTCGTTATTCAAAAAAATCTAATATTTGTTTCGATGCGACAAACTAATTAATAAAAGGATTCATAGATAATGAAAAAATTTAGTAATCATAATAGAGATACAAACTTTTTGCCTTTAAAAGAAATTTTTAATTTTCAATCTATAATGCAAATTCCTAAAATTGAAAAAATAGTTATTAATATGGGTGTTGGAAGAGCTGTTTCTAATATTAAAATTTTAGATGAATTAAGTGAACAATTAATTTTATTAAGTGGTCAAAGACCATTAATAATAAAGGCTAAAAAATCTATTTCAAATTTTAAACTAAGAGAAGGTAATCCTATTGGTTTAAAAGTAACTTTAAGGGGCATCAAAAAGGAAGCTTTTATATATAAATTGATTAATATTGTGTTACCTCGTATTAGAGATTTTCGTGGTTTATCTCATAAATCTTTTGATGGAAGAGGTAATTATGCTTTAGGTATTAAAGAACAAATTGTTTTTCCTGAAATTGAATTAGATAAAGTTAAAAATATTTGTGGTATGGATATTTGTATTGTAACAACTGCTAAAACAGATACCGATGCTAAAAAATTGTTAGAATTTTATGGCATGCCTTTTTATAAATAATTAAAATAGTTAGAATAATTATTAATAAATAATTATTAATAATAAAATTTGATATTAAGAGAGGATTTTATGGCGAAGAAATCAAAAATTGTAAAAAATAAAAAACAAAAAGAAATGTTTTTAAAATACAAAGATAAGCGTTTAGAATTAAAACAAAAAAAAGATTATAAAAATCTTTCACTTTTACCAGTTAATTCGTCTCCTGTACGTTTGAAAAACATTGATTTAATTGATGGCAGATCTCGCGGATATTTAAGAAAATTTGGATTATCTCGTATTAATTTCCGCAAATTAGCGAACAAAGGGGAAATCCCTGGCGTTAGAAAAATCAGTTGGTAAAGGAGAAATATTCGGATCTTATGGTAACAAATATTATAGCTGATTTATTAACTAGAATTCGCAACGCTAATCAAATGTATTATACAAAGCTTTCCGTGCCTTCTTCTAAATTTAAAATGAATATTTTAAAAATAATTAAAAAAGAAGGTTTTATTAAAGATTTTCATTTGGATAAAGACGGAAAAAATATTTTAATTTATTTAAAATATACAGAAAATAAAGAAAGAGTCATTAGAGGTTTAAAAAGAGTTTCTAAATATGTTTCTGTAAAAAAAATTCCTAAAGTTGCCAATTTTGGGATTGCTATTATTTCAACTTCCAAAGGTCTTTTGACTAATTACGAAGCTTTAGAACGTAAAATCGGAGGAGAAGTTTTAGCTTATATTTGGTAATTTTGAAAAAAGGAGGAAAACTTATGTCTAGGATAGGCAATAAAGTGATTGTTGTGCCAGAAGGTATTACTTTAGAGATTAAGGATAAAAATTTGGTTAATATCAAATCATCTACTGATCAGTTTTCATATAAATTTCATCCTTTGTTAAATATAGTTTTAAAAGATAATATAGTAACTATTACAAGGCCTAATAATGAGGTTTTTATGAAAAAAATTCATGGCACTTCTAGATCATTATTATTTAATATGATTTTAGGTTTACAAAAACCTTTTATAGAAAAATTAGAATTAGTAGGTTTAGGTTACGATGTCAAACAAGAAGGACAAAATTTAGTTTTTAATTTAGGCTTTTCTCATCAAATTGTTTTACCTATTCCTTCGAATGTACAATTAGAAATTATCAAAAATAAGACAATTATAATTAAAGGATCTAATAAACAATTTGTAGGAGAATTCGCTGGCAAAATAGCTAAATTAAAAAAACCTGAACCTTACCAAGGTAAAGGTATTTGTTATGTTGGTCGATATATTCATCGTAAAGCAGGGAAAAGTGCTAAAAAATAAAAATAAGAAAGGTTGTTTTTGAACAATACATATTATGATTAATAAAAAATCTTCTTGTTTTTTACGTAAAAAACGTCATTTACGTTTGAGAAAAAAAATTATAGGAACAAAAGATAAACCACGTTTAAATGTTTTTTATTCTCGAAAATATTTTTATGCCCAAATAATTGATGATAAAAAAAAAGTTACTTTATGTAGTGTTCATAGTAAGGAAATTAATGCTCATTTAGTAAACATTAAAGTAGCGTCTGATATTGGTAGGATTATAGCTCAAAAAGCACTAGCGAAAGGTATTAAAAGCGTAGTTTTCGATCGCGATGGACGTTTATATCATGGTCGTATTAAAGCAGTAGCAGAAAACGCTAGGAAGGAAGGTTTAAAATTTTGAGAGATATAAAAATTAAAAAAGAAATGATAAATGATAAAAAATTTTCATTATTTGAAATAGTAATTAATATTAACAGAATTGTTAAAGTTGTTAAAGGCGGACGTCGTTTTCGTTTTTCTGCTTTGGTAGTTGTAGGAGATAAAAAAGGTAAAGTAGGTTTCGCCACAGGTAAAGCTTTAGAGATTAGTGATGCTATAAAAAAAGCTTTAGAAAAAGCTAAGAAAAGATTAATTAATATCCCTCTTGTTGGTTCTACTATTCCTCATGAAGTTGTTGGTATTTTTGGTGCTTCTAAAGCTTTTTTAAAACCAACTTCTAAAGGAAGAGGGATTATTGCCGGCGGCAAAGCAGCTCGTGCTATTTTTGAATTAGCAGGCATTAATGATATTTCATCTAAAACTTTTGGTTCGAGAACTCCTATTAATGTTTTAAAAGCAGTTATGGAAGGGTTAAAACAATTAAGAAGTTTGAAATATATTGAAAACTTAAGAGGTGTTTCTTTAGATAATATTTATAAAGGAGTTATTATTAGATGAAGAAAATAGAAATTAAATTATATAAAAGTCTTATAGGTAGATGCCCAAAGCAAATTAAAAACGCTCATTCTTTAGGTTTAAAAAAGATTAATCAGAAAATTATTAAAAATAATGTAGATTCTATTTTGGGTATGATTAAAAAAATTAACCATTTAGTTTTAGTTAAAGAAATTTAAGTAAAGGAGTGACAAAAAGTCATTAAAAAATATGTTGTATTTATTAAAACCTGTTAAAGGAGCTCGTAAAACAACAAAACGTTTGGGACGTGGTCCTGGTAGTGGCAATGGTAAAACTTCTGGCAAAGGTCATAAAGGACAATTAGCTCGTTCAGGAGGGCGCAATCGAATAGGTTTTGAAGGAGGACAAACTCCTTTTTTTCAAAGAATTCCCAAAAGAGGATTTTATAATTTTCAAAAAACTAAATATACTATATTAAATTTATGTGATTTGGAAATTTTTGATAACGATGCGTTGGTTACTAAAGAATTATTGATAGCGAAGAAAATTATAAAAAAAAATACATCTTTTATTAAAATCTTAGCCAAAGGTAAATTAACCAAAAAATTAACTGTGCAGGCTTCTAAATTTTCAAGCAAAGCTCAAGAAATTATTCAAACAAATGGTGGAAATATCGAAATCAAAAGGTAATTAAATATAATGATGAAATTTATTAATTATTTAATGTTTCAATTGATAGCTAAAAAAAATATTTTTAAGAGATTTTTTTTTACTTTAATTATTATTTTTCTTTATGTTATTGGAACAAATATTCCTATTCCATGTTTAACTAAAGAACAACAGGAGAATATTTCTCCTATTTTTGGAATTTTTTCAACTAATTCAAATTATCCTTTATCTTTATTATCTTTAGGAATAATACCTTATATTACTTCTTCTATTATTATGCAATTTGCTAGTAAAATTTTTTCTTTTTTGAAAGAATGGGAAGAACAAGGAGATAAAGGAAAATATAAATTAAATTTAACAAGTCGTTTTTTAACTTTGTTTTTATCTTGTGGTTATGGTATAGCAATGGTTTCCTCTTCTGCAGGTTGGTTCAAATTAACCAGTCAAAAGCTTAGTAATATTGTTATATTAGAAGTGATATTTTTTTTAGTTGTAGGTGTTTTTATTTGTATCTGGTTAGCTGATTTAATTACTGCTAAAGGGATAGGTAATGGTGTTTCTATTTTAATAGCTATCAATATTAGCCAAGAAGTTTTTAATACTTTTAGTTTTTTATTTAATAAAGAAAATCCAATTGCTTTTTTACCAAAATTTTTAATTTTGTGTTGTTTTTTATTACTTTTGATTTTAACTATTATTTTGTGTTCGGCTTATTTAAAAATACCTATTTTTTATTATACTAGCAAATCAAACGATGCTAAAATAGATAAAAATATTCCTTTTAAATTGAATACAACAGGAGTTTTACCTGTTATTTTAGCTAATTCTTTTATGAGTATTTTTAATATAGTTAGTCAGTTATCAGTTGAAGATGGTAATTTTAAAAAATTTGTTGATCGTTTTCTTTTAATATCTACACGTCAAAATTTAGGTTTTAGTTTTTTTCTTTATTTATCTTTTATTTTATTATTTTCAGTTTTTTCTATTTTTATGGTAATTAATCCCCATGCTGTATCAGAACATTTATCTAAACAAGATGCATATATTGAAGGTATTAAACCAGGTGAAGATACAACATTTAAAATTACTAGTGAATTATTTAAAGTTAATTTGATTAGTTCTGTATTGTTAACTTTGATAGCAGCTATACCAGATTTAGTTAGTTTTTGCATGTCTCGTTTATATAATATTCCTATGCCTAAATTGGGAGGTACTAGTCTTTTAATCATAGTTGGTGTTGCTTTAGAATGTATACAACGTATGAATGTTAAAACTCATTTACCAAGTATGTATCAAAATTTATTTTAAATTATCAAATTATCTATTAACATTATAAAATTTTAAATTTTAAGCAATAAAAAACAAAAAATTTGGATATTAAAAAAAAAAAAAAAAAAAAAGAAGAAGAAAGAAAAATAAATATAGTGAATTATATTATTTATGGTAATTATTAAATCATCAAATGAAATTGAAATAATGAAACAAGCTGGGGCTATTTTGTCGAAAGTGCACCAAAAATTGTTACCTTTTTTAAAGGTGGGTATATCTACTGGGGAATTAGATATTATTGCTGCTAATTTAATGAAAAAATATGGCGTAATTTCCGCTTTTAAAGGTTATCAAGGTTTTGGTGGTCATATTTGTATTTCTGTAAATGAAACAGTAGTGCACGGCTTGCCTTCTCGAAAACAAATTTTAAAAAACGGCGATATTGTTTCGTTAGATATAGGTATTAAATATAAAGATTATTTTTCAGATTCAGCAGCTACTTATGCTTTAGGTCAAATTCCTTTTAAAGTTCAAAAGTTATTAATTGATACGAAAGAAGCTCTTTTGGTTGGTATTAAACAAGTAAAACCAGGCAATCGTATTTCGGATATTTCGAGATCTATTGCTCAAGTAGGTCGAGATAATAATTACGGTATTGTTGAAGTTTTTTCTGGGCATGGAATAGGAAAAAATTTACACGAAAAACCTTATATTTTTAATTTTGATTTTGTTATAGAAGATTATATTTTAAAACCAGGTATGATTTTTTGCATTGAACCAATGTTTACTTTGGGTTCGAAAGAAATTAAAATTATGTTAGATGGTTGGACGGCTAACACTATAGACTCGAGTCTTAGTGCTCATTTTGAGCATACTGTTTTAGTAACGAATCAAGGATATGAAGTTTTAACATAATATTTTGGTTAAAACACATTAAAAAAAACAAATAGGATAAAAAAATAATTAATTATGGATAAATCAAATAAAACAGATGCTATAGTTGTCGGTGTTTTGCGAAACGCCATGTTTAAATTAGAACTCCCTAATAAAAAAATTATTATCGCTCGTATTTCTGGTAAAATTAGAAATAATAATATTAGAATTTTGTTAGGTGATAAAGTTCAAGTGGATTCTACTAAACGTATTGTTTATCGTTATATTGATAAAAAAAATCATAATGAATGAAATTTGAGTTTTTTACTTTTATAATGATAAAAGAAATAACCATTAAAAATTATTTTAAAGAAAAAAGGATTATTAAAGAATGAAAGTAAGAGCTTCAGTAAAAAAACGTAGCGCCGATGACATTATGGTTCGTCGAAAAAAAAGAATTTATATTATTAATAAAAAAAATCGTCGTTATAATCAAAGACAAGGTTAGTTTATAAAATAAGGAGTTTTATTAGAATGAAAAGAATAGCAGGAGTAGATATACCTAACGATAAAATAGTATTAGTTGCGTTGACTTATATTTATGGTATCGGTATCAAAACTTCTCGTAAAATTTTGAATAATTTACATATTGATTCAAATATTAGAGTTAATCAATTAAATGATGAACAACTTTTACGTTTACGTAATGAAATTAGTAAATTTAATATTGAAGGATCTTTGAGGAGAGATATAGCTTTAAATATTAAAAGATTGATGGAAATAGGTTGTGATAGAGGTATTCATCATCGTCGTGGACTTCCTGTTCGAGGACAAAAAACACGTAATAACGCTAAAACAGCAAAAAAAAGACGTAAAAAGTAGTTAATTATCTAAAAAAAGAGGTTAAAGAAATATAATGGTTTTTAAGAAAAAAACTAATCATAAGAAAAATAAAAAAAATATTGTTACGGGGATTGTACATATTCATACAACTTTTAATAATACAATTGTGACTATTACTGATTTACAAGGCAATGTTGTGGCTTGTAGCAACGCAGGCTCTTTAGGTTTCAAAGGATGTAGAAAATCTACTTATTTCGCTGCACAACAAGTAGCTAAAAGAGCATCTAGTTTAGCTAAGGAACAAGGTATGAAACAAGTCGAGGTTTTTATCAAAGGACCTGGTTCAGCGGGTAGAGAGGTTTTAGTTTTTTCCGAAATTGGGTCATTTTTAGAAGTAACAGCTATTAAGGATGTTACTCCTGTCCCTCATAATGGTTGCAGACCGCCTAAACGTCCTCGAGGATAATAACAAAAAAGGAGTTTTTTGATGGAAAAATTAAAATTTATTAAACCTCTTATGGTGATTGAAGAAGAAAATTCTGATGCATTAAATAGCCGTTTTATAATTCAACGTTTAGAGAGAGGTTATGGGATTACAATTGGTAATTCTTTAAGAAGAGTTTTATTATCTTCTTTACCCGGAGCAGCTATTGTTAATGTTTATATTGAAGGTGTTAAACATGAATTTAGTGTTATTCCTGGTATTGTAGAAGATGTAATGTCTATTATTTTAAATTTGAAAAAAATAGTTATTCGTGTTAATTCTGATCAAGAAGATTTTGAGCAAAAATTAATACTTGATGTGAAAGGTGAACAAATTGTAACTGCAGCTAATTTTCAACCTGTTGATAATGTTGAGATTTTAAATAAAGAACAAATTATTGCTCATTTGTCATCTAAAGAATCTCATTTAAAGATGGAAGTAACAGTTCGTAGGGGTATCGGATATAAAAGCGCAGAAGATAATAAAGTTTATAATAATCAAAACCAATTTGGAATTATTGCTATTGATTCTATTTATACACCGGTAATTTCTGTATCTTATCATGTTGAACAAAAATTAAATAACAAAGAAGAATTATTAATAAATATTGAGACTAATAAAGCAATTACTTCAAAAGAAGCGTTAGCTACAGCGTCCAAAATTTTAGTAGATCATTTTAATGTTTTAATTGAATTATGCGATAAAATAAAATATAATGATTTTATTTATGAACCAACTATTGAACGTTACAATCATGCTTTGGATTTAAGAATTGATCAATTAGAATTATCTGTAAGATTATTTAATAGTTTAAAAAAATCTGGCATTAATACTGTTAAAGAATTGGTTGCGCAAAGCGAGAAATCTATTTCCAAATTAAATAGTTTAGGTAAAAAATCTTTTGAAGAATTAAAACAAAAAATGAAAAAATTAGATCTTCATTTTAAATCATAAAAAATTTTTAAATGTTTATTTTGTAAAAAAAAGAGGAGAAAACATGGCTTATAGTAAATTAAGACGTAATACGTCTCAAAGAAAAGCTTTATTAAGAAGTTTAGTCTCGAATTTAATTATTCATGAATTAATTTTAACAACAGAATCTAAAGCTAAAGAATTAAAAAAAACTATTGAAAAAGTAATTAATTTAAGTAAAAAAAATACTCTTCATTCTAGAAGATTAGCGTCTCTTTATTTATTTGATGAAAATATTGACGAAAAAACAACAGTTTTACAAAAATTATTTAAGGATATTGTGGTAAAATATCAAAATCGTAATAGCGGTTATGCTAAAATTGTTAAAAGTGAATGTCGTAAAGGTGATTCTGCGCCTATGGCTTTTATTTCTTTAGTTTAATTTTTTTAATTATAATAAAAAATAAATTTTTTTATTATTAAAATTTTATTTTTTATTATAAAAAATATAAAAATTTAGTTTTTTTTATTTATTGAAAAATTATTTATTATTTTACTAAAGTATTCCGATTTGATAATTTTAAGATATAAAATAAGAAAAAAATTAGGAATTACATGATTATTGTTGATAATTTATGTTTTAGTTATTGTTCAAAAAAGATTTTTAATAATTTAAGTTTTCAAATCAAGGAAGGTCAGTGGATTTCTTTAATAGGCGATAATGGTTCAGGTAAAACTACTTTAGCTAATATTTTAGTTGGTTTATTGCCTTTTGCTAAAGGTAACATTTGGATAAATAATTTAAAAGTTGAACCTCAAAATTATCATTTATTAAATGGTTTAGTTGGAATTATTTTTCAAAATCCAGATTATCAATTTATTGGGTTTGATGTTCGCAGAGATATAGCTTTTGGTTTAGAAAATCAAATGTTATCACGTTCACAAATAGAACAAAAAATTAAAAAATATTCACGTTTACTGAAGATTGAACATTTGTTGGATAAAAAACCTCAAGAATTATCCGGAGGACAAAAACAAAAAGTAGCTATTGCTTCTGTTTTAGCAATGGAACCTAAAATTATTATTTTCGATGAATCTACTGCTCTGTTAGATCCGACAAGTATACAAGAAATTTATAAAATTATTAATCAAATTAATTTAAGACGAAAACAAATTCTAATTACCATTACTCATGATTTAACCTTGGCTTTACAAAGCGATGAGATCATGGTTTTAAATCACAAAGGTGAATTATGTCAAAAAGATAAACCGCGTAATTTACTTGATAATGAGATTTTTTTGAATAAATATTTTCATAATTTACCTTTATCTTTACAATTGTTTTTTCAATTGCGCAAAGAAAAAAGTAATTTTACCAATAAAAAACTTTATACAGAAATACAGAATTTATTATGGCGATACAGTTTAACAATGTGAATTTTCGTTATCACAAAAATGATAAATATGTTTTAAAAAATATTAATTTAGAAATTTCTAGTCATAATGAATTTATCGCTTTAATAGGTAGAATAGGAGCTGGTAAATCTACGTTTATACAATTATTGAATGGTTTATTAACTCCAACTTCTGGTTTTATTAAAATTTTAGAACAAAATATTTATCCTAATACATCCTCAAAAAAATTACTTTTGCTGAAACAAAAAATTGGTTTGGTTTTTCAATTTCCTGAATATCAACTTTTCGAAACTATTGTACTAAAAGATGTTATGTTCGGTCCTAAAAATTTAAATTATAGTAAGTTCGAAGCAGAACAAAAAGCTATTAAAGCTTTACGACAAGTAAATATTAAATCTATTTTTTTTCATTGTTCTCCTTTTCATTTATCTGGTGGACAACAAAGAAAAGTTGCTATTGCTGGTATTTTAGCTATGAATCCACAAATTTTGGTTTTAGATGAACCTACAAGAGGTTTAGATATTCAAAATAAATTAGATATTATGGCGATTTTAAAAAAACAAAATGAAATAGAAAATAAAACTATTATTTTGGTAACTCATGATATGGATTTAGTTGCACAATATGCGCATAAAGTACTTTGGTTAGATGAAGGTAAAGTATTATTTTTTGGTTTGAAAAATGCTTTTTTTAATCAACCAAATATAAAATTACTTAATTTAGTAGAACCGCAAACTTTTAAAATTATGAAATTATTAGAACAAAAATTAGGTATTCCTTTTAAACCATATTACTCGATTTTTGATTTATTTCAATATTTAAAACAATTTTTAAAATAAAAAATAGGGAATTATATTGATGTATCATTTAATCAATAGAAACAATTATCAAATAAAAAAACAAAATTTTTTATTGAATATTAATCCAGCTGTAAAAATTATTTTATTTTTTTTGGTATTTAAAATTATTTTTAGTTTAAATATTGATTTTAATATAAATTTATTACAAAAATATGATTTGTTTTGTTTTCTTTATTTTTTATTCATCACTAGTCTTTTAACTTTTTTATTATTTTACGTTAATTTTTCTTTTTTTAAATTGTTAAAAAAAATTTTTTATTTTAAATTTGTTATTATTTTAAGTTTAGTTATTAATCTACAAACTTCTATATCAGATGTTAATACAAATCAATATTTTCGTTTTTATACTGTGGATATGAATATTTTTTACTTTTTTTTAATTTTTTTATTTTTGTTTTTTTTGGGATCAGATTTGTGGTTTAAAAAAATTATTTGGTTTTTATGTTTGTTTTTTTTCTTTTTTTTACCTTTGATTTATGGAAGTAAATTGGATATTTTCCCTTCAAATTGGAAATTTTTTGGCATAAAAACTTTATTTTTGTCTAAAATATACGTCTGGAAATTTATTTTAATTTGTATACGAATTTATTTATTTATTATTTTAAATATTTTAATATCTCAAACAACTTCTTTTATAGATATCCATGATGGTTTAGAAATTTTATTAAAACCTTTAAAAAAAATAAATATACCTGTCGAAATTTTTTCTTTAATGATTTCTTTAATTTTCACTTCTATTCCTTTTTTGTTAGAAATAACTCAAAAAGTTTTAAAAGCGCAAGTATCTAGGGGATTAGATTTGAATACTAAAAAAATTAATAAAAGAATTTATTATTTGTTATCTTTGTTAATTCCTATTTTTGTTTTATCTTTGAAAAAATCTTTTGTTTTAGCCAATGCAATGGAAACACGCGGTTATGTTTTAGGAAAGAAACGAACCAATTTAACTAATTATAATTTAAATTTAATAGATTATTATTGTGGAAGTATTATTTTATTTTTATTTTTATTAAGTTTTTTAAAATAAGTCATTTGATAATGATTAACGAGGTTTATATTTGAAAAAATTTATTTATAAATTGATTATAAGTTATGATGGTACAAATTATCACGGTTACCAAAAACAACCTTCTCCTATTATCACAGTACAATCAATTATAGAAGAAGTTTTATATAAAATTACTAAACAAAAAATTAAAACTTTTGCTGCAAGTCGTACAGATAAAGGGGTCCATGCTAAAGGACAAGTGATTCATTTTAAAAGTCATTTTCATATTACGCCTATTATTATAAAAAAAATTTTAAATAAAATTTTACCTTTTGATATACAAATTAAAAAAGTAGAATTAATGCCTATTAATTTTCATGCTCGTTATTCTTCGAAATCTAAAATTTATGAATATGTTTTCTCTAAAAAACCTTTAAATCCTTTTAATAGTCATTTTCAAGTTTATTTTGAAAATTTAGATTGGTATAAAATTAGTCAATCTTTATATTTGCTAGAAGGTTGTTTTGATTTTACTTTGTTTACTAATAATAAAGATAAAAAAAAATCACCATTTAAATATATCTATAAATCAACATTAAAAGAAACCAAGAAAAATTATGTTTTAATTTTTCATGGAAAAGGTTTTTTAAAACAAATGATTTTATTTTTGGTAGGTTTTTTAATACTTATAGGACAACAAAAAAAACAAATTACTGATTTACAAAAAATGCTACAATTAGACAAAGAACAATCAAAATGTTTATTTATTGCTCCTGCTCGTGGTTTGTGTTTAAAAAAAATTTTATATTGAAATAGTAAAGAAGGTGATTAATGTTTATTTCTTTTGAAGGTTGCGAAGGTTCAGGTAAAACAACATTATCTTCAATGTTGTTTCAAAAAATTAATTTATTTAAATCAGTTATTTTAACTAAAGAACCTGGTGGAAGTGATTTTAATTTAGCTATTAGCCAAATTTTATTAAATTTTCATAATCGAATTGATTTTCATACTGAAGCACTTTTATATGCAGCTGATAGAACAGAACATCTTCGAAAAATTATCCTACCTGCTTTAAATAGTAAAAAAATTGTAATTTGCGATCGTTATGTAGATTCTTCTTTAGCTTATCAAGGATACGCTCGAGGTTTAGGTTTTGATTTTATTCGTCAAATTAATTTATTGGCTTTAAAAAATTTACCTAATTTGACTTTTTATTTAGATTTGGATCCTAAAATTGGTTTGCAAAGAATCAAAACTAAAAGGCAAACAAAAATTAATTCTTTTGATTTGCAACATTTGGCTTTTCATAATAAAGTGCGTGAAGGTTATTTGAAAATTTTTTCAGAAATGTCAACTTTTCGAAATATCTGTTTTATAGATGCTCAACAATCTTTGGATCTTATTCAAAATCAAATTGAAACTAAAATTCAACAATTATTAAACATTAAATTATGATTATTACTCCGAAAGCTTTGTTAAGTAGATTTCAAAAAATTATAGCCAATAAAAAATTATCTCATATTTATTTAATTGAGGGAATTAACGATGAGATTTTACAAAAAATAATTTTTGATTTGGTTTATTTGTTTTTAAAAGATAATTCTGATTGTATCAATTTAAAAAAAATGATAAAAACAAAAAATCATCCTAATTTTTATTATCTTAATTCTCAAAACAATGTTATTAAAAAAGAACAAATTTTAGAAATGCAAAGGTATTTTACTCAAACTTCTTTGTTTTCTTCAAAAAAAGTTTATGTTATTGATAAGGCAGAAGATATCTCACATGTTTCATCTAATAGTTTGTTAAATTTTTTAGAAAATCCGATGAATAATCAAATTTTAGGATTTTTAATTACGAATAATCGTTATTTATTATTATCAACAATATTATCTCGTGTACAAGTTTTTTCTCTAATAACAGAAGAAGAAGCATTGAATGCTTTTTCTTTAGAAAATTTAACAATAGATAATTCTTTGGATCAATTTTTAATAAAATTATTAACAATATCAAATAATATTTATTCAAATAAAAAAAATATTCCAGATTATTATCCTTATTTAAAACAAGTTTTTTTAGAATTTTTTTCTTTGAATAATAATTTATTAAGTAATAGAATTCATTTATGGGTTAAATTTCAAAATTTATGGTTAAACAGAAGTTTTTTTAATGATTTTATTTTTCTTGTAATGCGTTTTTGTTTATATTTTTATAATCAATATCAACAATTTTCTAATTTTCTTTTTTCTAAAATGTTATTGAATAACACTTGGTTAGGACATATTTCATCGTATAAATTGCGATATTTCTTAAATCTTTTGACTAAAATAGAAAAACAAAGTAAAGAAATGTCCATATCATCTTGTTTAATATCTTTGTTTATACAAATGGAATTCATTTTTAATTCGTCAAATTATGATAAATGAAACAGAAAAGAGTTTTTTATATAAAGTGAGAATTCAACATACTTTTATTAACGCAAAAGCTATTTTATATTTAGTTGCAACGCCAATCGGTAACATCGCTGATTTAAGTTTTCGTGCTGTGCAAATATTAAAGGAAGTAAGCTATATTTTAGCGGAAGATACGCGTAGATCAAAAATAATTTTAGATACTTATGGTATAAAAAATAAAATAATTTCTTTAAATCAATATAATGAACAGAAAAGATTATATCAAGTTTTAGAGTGGTTAAAACAAGGTAAAAATTTAGCTTTGATAAGTGATTCTGGCACTCCCTTAATTAGTGATCCTGGATTTATTTTAGTTCGAGAAATACAAAAATCTGATTTTCATGTAACGACTATTCCTGGTGCTTCAGCTTTTTTAGCTGCTTTTACTATCTCAGCTTTTTCTTTACCTTTTGTTTTTTTAGGTTTTTTACCTAAAAAAAATAACTCAAAAATTAAAACTTTAATTAAGTATCGTTTTTGGACAGAAACTTTAATTTTTTATGAATCCCCTAAAAGAGTTTTGGATACTTTAATTTTATTAAAAGAATATTTTCCTTGTAGAAAGATTGTTTTAATGAAAGAATTAACTAAAAAGTTTGAAACTCTCATTTTTGGCACAATCGAAGAAATTTTAAAGCAAAATTTATCATTTAAAGGTGAGTATGTTCTTGTAATTGAAGGTTGTAAAAATTTAGAAAATTATCAAAATATTAGTTTAGAAGAAGCTATTATTTTTTGGAAACATAAGGGATTAACAGAAAAAGAGACTTTTGCTAAAATTTCTCAAATACATAATTTTTCTAAAAAAGATATTTATCATAAGTATAAGATACAATCTATATCTAAAAAAGAAAAGGAAATTTAAATTTGTGAATCAATGTAAAAAATTTTATATTACAACTTCGATTCTTTATGCTTCAGCAATTCCTCATATAGGAAATATATATGAAATTATTTTAGCGGATGCTATCGCTCGTTTTAAAAGATTAGAAGGTTATGATGTGTTTTTTCAAACAGGTACAGATGAACATGGACAAAAAATAGCTCAAATAGCTAATAAAAAACAAATTGAACCTCAAATATATGTTGATCACATTTCTAACCAAATAAAAAATATTTATAAAAAAATTAATATTCAATATGATTACTTCATTCGTACTTCTGATCCAAATCACAAAAAATCTGTTCAATTGATTATGGATAAATTATTAGCTAAAGGAGATATAGAATTAGGTGTTTATGAGGGATGGTATTCAGTTTCTGCTGAAAGTTATATTACCGAAAAAGATATAATCAATGGAAAAACTGTTTATGGTGATGTACCTGTATGGACTAAAGAACAAGTGTTTTTTTTTAAGTTATCTCGGTATCAACAAAGATTGTTCAATTATTTGAATGATAATTTAAATTTAATTTTGCCTATTAACAAAAAAAAAGAAATTTTAAATTTATTAAATAAAACATTACCTGATTTGTCTATTTCACGTACTTCTTTGAAATGGGGCATTCCTTTAAATTTTGATTTACAACATATAGTATATGTTTGGATTGACGCTTTAAGTAATTATATAAATGGATTAGGTTATCAACCAACGGCTTCCTTAGAAAAACAATCAACTTTATTTAATAAATATTGGCCTTGCGATTTGCATGTTATAGGTAAGGATATTAGCCGTTTTCATTTAATTTATTGGCCTATCTTACTTATGGCTTTGGATTTACCTTTGCCCAAACAATTTTTAATTCATCCATGGATTTTATTTAATAATCAAAAAATGTCTAAATCGACCAATAATGTACTATATGTTGATGATTTATTAAATTTGTTTTCAGTTGATGCTATACGTTATTTTGTTTTACATGAAATTCCTTATTCTTCTGATGGCATTTTAACTAATGATTTATTATTAGAACGTTATAATACTGATTTGGTTAATACTTTAGGTAATTTATTAAGTCGTGTTTTAGGCATGTTACACAAATATTGTAATTGTCAATTAATAAAACCGACATCAAAAAAAACAAGTTTAAATCCAAATATTATTAATTTACCTCAAAAAGCTTTAATGTTATTGCCAATGATACGAAATGATATGTTATTTTTTCGTGTGGGAGATGCTTTGGAACGGATTATTAATTTTACACGTCTTTGTAATAAATATATTGATGTTGTTCAACCTTGGTCTTTAGTTGAAAAATCCGTTAATAAACCTAAAATAAACGAATTTTTATATAATTTAATAGAATCTCTACGTTTTATTGGTATATTATTACAACCATTTTTACCTACAACATCGAAAAATATTTTGACTCAAATTAAAGCTGAACAAACTACTTTTGATAGTTTAAAAAATTTTAATATAACTCAAAGTAAAATTTTATATCCAGGTAAAAAACTGTTTGAACGTTTAGATAAAATATAATATATATTGAAAAAAGATGGTGGAATAACTTGTTTAAAATCATAATAATAAAAGATAAAAAAAGCCAAAATAATAAATATTTGGCTTTTATATAGCTTATTTTTGGTTAAAGAACACAAATTTCAGTAACTAAACTTTTGTACTTGATAATTTTTAAAATAATTTTAATATGAAAAAAAACTATCTTTTTTATATATTAGTAAAATTTTTCAATTTTATATAAAACTAATTAAGGTTTTTAAATAAAAATTATTATTAAGTTGATATTATTTATCATTTTGTATTTAATTTATCATTTAAATTAATTTCTTTAATTAAAACACCAGTTTCTGGATTATATTCTTCCATCAAACCATTTAGATAACTTTTTCTAATTAATTTGCCGTTTTCGATATTCAATTCATATTTTTCTCCATTAGGTAAAATATATTCATAATTTTTTCCATTTCGATATTTTAAAATTGTACCATCTAAATATAATTCTTTAATTTTCATACCTTTATTATTATATTCAGTTATGGTACCATCATCTGAAATTTTAGTATATGGATTTTCTAATATTTGTGGATTTTCTAATATTTGATTTTGCTTGTTTAATAATTTTTTTTGGTTAGTGATTTCTGTGTAACATTTATAATTCAGTATTGAGTTACACAAAAAATTAAAACAGAAAAAAATTTTTAAAATTAAAACAAAAAAATTTGGATGCATAATATTTGATTTATCTTTCTAATATCAATTTATTTTTTAATATAAATAATTTAAGATAAGATTAAAAAAATAAAAATAATAACATTTTCAAAGCTATACATTATATATTATAATTATTTTTTTATAAAATAAATTTATCAATAATAAAAAGCTGTTTTATTAGTATTTTATGAAAATTAAAAATTATAAATGTAAATATTTAATAATAGGATAAAATTAAATTATTTTAAATTAATAAAATATAAAGTGATTTTATAATGAAAATCATTATATTATTGTTATTCAAAATTTATTTAATGAAAATTTTTTTAATTTTATTTAAGTTTAGTTTTTAATTATTTTAATAATATATAATTATTTTTTATGATTTTTTTGGTGATTGGATTATATGGAATATAGGTATAATAAAGTTGGATAATATTTTTTTATCCAATTTATTTTTTATTAAAATATAGTTGTTTAAATTTATTTAAAATTTTTAATTATTTTTAAATCATAAAGGAAATATTTCGAAAATTATTGAGTATAATTAATTAATTAATTTTTCTAAAATCATTATTTTTTTAAAATAATTAGTTTTTCTATTTTATTATAAATTAACAGATAGTAAGGTAAGATATTTTGAAAATTAATTTTGTTTCTCGTAAAATAATTATTTGGTTTGCTTTATTGTCAATTTTTTCTATTTTTATCATTTTAATTTGTTTTTTTTATTTAAAACAAAAAGAAAATAATCGGTTGGCTCTTGAAAAACAAGAACAGTTTTTTGAAGAAAATAATGTTAATCCTTATAATAATCAAGAAATGAACTTGTGGAATAAAATTCAAACTTCTCCAGAAATAGACAAATTAACGTATAACATAATAGATACAGGAGCTAAAAAATTAAACAGAATGTTAAATAAAACAAAAGAAAAAATAGAGCAAAAAAATGAGATGTCTCGAAATACATTGAGTAACAAAATACCCTATCAATCTGATAAAAATAATCGATTAGTAAAAAGATTAACTTATTAGAATAAATGTTATTTAAATTATATCAAAAACATACATTGCATGTTTTTAACAAATTTATTCTACCTCAATATTTTATCTTATAAAATAAAATTTAAATATTTTGTTCTTTAATATAAATTTTTTTATTTCGCAAATTTTCAACTTGACTTGAATATATCTTTAAAACTGAAAATTTTTATAAATTTTTAGTTTTTTTTATTTTATAGAGGAAAAAAATTTGTTATAAATATATGTTAATTTATTTTTTAAGTGTAATTATGAAATAAATTAATTTTTATTTTTTATAATAGAAGTTTAAGGAAAACTTATGTTCGATTATTTTTTGACTAATTTGTAATTTTATAATATAATTAGCTGTAAATATATATTTTACATTGATTATTATCAATGTAACTTTTTAATTAAAATTTTATAATTTTAATTTATTTTATGATTATTTGATAAAAAGTTAGTTATGAATTTTATTTTACAAAAATTTCAATGTAAATATTATGTTTTTTTGACTTTATTTAAAAAGTAAAGTAATTATCTAAAAATAGGAAAAACATATTTAATGAGTGAAACAATAATTAGTATTAATTTTATTTTATTTATTTTACTGTTTTTTTCTAATATGGTAGTATTTTTATATTATGTTTATCAAAAAAATAAAATCCAGAATATGATCAAAAATACAGAATCTAAAAATAAAGAAAAAATTATACAATCTCAAATAATTGCTTCTAAAATCATTTCCGAAGCAGAACGTAAAATATATCTTTTGAAAAAAGAAACAGAAGATGATTTGAATCAAAGAAGGAAAGTTATTATAAATTTAGAAGAAAAAATAATTCATAAAGAAGAATTGTTAGTATATCGAACTAAGTATCTAAATGAAAAAGAAGAATTTTTAGATACTAAAGAACAAAAAATTAACCAACAAAAAACAAAATTAGATCAATTACAACATCAAATAAAAAACATTTTAGACCAACAACAAGTTAAATTAGAAGAAATTTCACATTTAACTAAAAAACAAGCTAAAAACATGATCATATCAGAAATTAAAAAAAATATTTCTCAGGAAATAATAAATTATGAAAAAGAAAAATTAGAAGAGTGTAAATTTCAAATTAAAAAAAAAGCTAAAAATTTAATGGTTTTAGCTATGCAAAAATTATCACGCGAAGTGGTTTCAAGCCATAATATTAGTATGGTTTTTCTTGAAAATGATGAATTAAAAGGAAGAATTATAGGGAAAGAAGGACGTAATATTAAAACTTTTGAAATTATTACCGGTGTAGATTTGATTATTGACGATGTACCAAATAATGTTTTTTTAAGTTCTTTTGATCCCATAAGAAGAGAAGTTGCAAAAAGGACTTTAGAAAATTTAATTCTTGATGGTCGTATTACGCCTGTTAGTATTGAAAAAACTTTTCAAGATATTTCTAATGAAGTTGATAAATTTATTCAAGAAATAGGAGAAGAAGCAGTTTATGAAAGTAAAATTGGCGTAATAGATGAGTATCTTATACAGCTTTTAGGTAAATTGTATTTTAGAAAAAGTTATGGTCAAAATGTTTTGCATCATTCTTTGGAAGTTTCTTTTTTAGCTGGAAAATTAGCTGCGGAATTAGGGGAAAATGAGATTTTAGCTCGTAGAGCAGGTTTATTACATGATATCGGAAAAGCTTTAGATTGTCACATGGAAGGTAGTCATGTCAAAATTGGTATTGAATTATGTATTAAATATCAAGAATCTCGAGAAATTATTGATGCGATAGCTTCGCATCATGAAGAACAAGAACCTCAAACTTTAATTGCAATTTTAGTTATTATTGCTGATCAAATTAGTTCCGCAAGACCTGGTGCACGTAAGGACTCTATTGAAAATTATATACAACGTATTATGCAATTAGAACAAATAGCTAATAAAATCAAAGGTGTAGAAAAAGCTTATGCTATTCGTTCTGGTCGTGAGTTAAGAGTCATTGTGAAAGCAGAAGAGGTTGATGATAATACTACTTTTTTAATCGCGAAACAGATTAAAAATCAAATTCAAAGACAAATTAATTATAACGGTAGTATTAAAATTACTGTTCTTCGTGAAACAAGAGCTATTGAAATCGCTGATGTTAATAACAATTACATGTCATAGTTATTAATTTCATAGTTTTTATTTTTTAATAAATATTTTTGATTATATTTAAAAATTATAAGGAAGTGTTAAAATAATAAAGGATGAATATTATTTTTATTGGAGATATTTGCGGTAAACCTGGTGTTGATTATCTCATTGAAAAAATAAATTTTTTAAAAACAAATTATAATGTGAATATGATTATTGCTAATACAGAAAATGCAGATAGCGGTAAAGGTTTGGATTTCGAAAGTTATCAAAATTTATATTTATCCGGTGTAGATGTTATGACTATGGGTAATCACATTTGGCATAATAAGAATATAAAAAATTTTATTAATCAAACTGATATAATTTGTCCTTTAAATTTTAAATTTAATAATTTAGGTTATGGTTATAAAATAATTAAGCGTAATTCTAAAAAAATTTTGATTATGAATGCTTTAGGTAGGGTTTTTATGAATAATCAAGAAATAACATGTCCTTTTAAACAAATAAATAAAATTTTAAATTCTTGTTACAATCAGTATGATTATTCTTTTTTGGATTTTCATGCTGAAGCTACTAGTGAAAAAATGGCATTGGCTCATTATTTTGATGGAAAAATTGATGCTATCGTTGGCACTCATACACATATTCAAACTAACGATAATAAATTACTTCCTAAAAAAACTCTTTATATTTCAGATGTCGGTATGACTGGCGTTAGTGATAGTGTTATAGGTTTTGATAAAGATATAATTATTAGTAATTTTTTGAACAATTCAAATAACAAAATGAAGAATAAAATAGCTATGGGAAAAAGACAATTGAATGCAGTTTTTTTAACTTTAGGTAAAGTTAAAAAAATTACTAAAATTAATATTAGTGAATAAAAATTAAATAAAAAAATTTTACAATTAACAATCACTGCGATATTATCAAAAGATTAATTAATTATGAAAAAAGTTATCGTTATAGCGGGCCCTACTACTTCAGGGAAAACAAAACTTTCTCTTGAATTAGCACAATTTTTTCATGGAGAAATTATTAATTCAGATTCTGTACAAATGTTGAAATATTTTGATATTGGAACAGCGAAAATTCGTTCCTCTGAACAAAAAAATATCAAACATCACTTATTAAGTATATTTAATCCGGAAGATTGTTATAATATTTACGATTTTCAAAAAAAAGCGAGAATTTTAATTAAACAAATTGATTTACCTTTTTTAGTTGGAGGTAGTGGTTTGTATATTAAAGCAGCTCTTTTTAATTACGAAAATTTTTCTTTATTTAAAAGTATACTTTTAAATAATTTTAATAATAATATTAGTTTAGAAGAGATGTTACATACAATTCATGCGAAAGATCCAACTTTAAAAATTGATGAAAAAAATCCTCGTAGAATTATAAGTGCATTTCAGCATTTAAATCAAGGTATTTTAAGATCTCAAAAAAAAGGCAAAGATATTCCTTTATTTGATATTTTATTAATTTATTTAGATATACCTCGTCATGTTTTAAAAGAACGTGTGATAAAAAGATTAGAAGAAATGATTTATCAAGGTTTTATTTCAGAAGTAGCTTTTTTATTAAAAAAATTTCCTAAAGCTAATTTTAATATTATTGGTTATCGTGAAATTAAGTTGTTTTTAGATAAGCAAATTTCATTAGAAGAAGCTAAATTTTTAATTATTAAAAAAACTTTAAAATATGCTAAAAGACAAAAAACATGGTTTATAAATCAAATGATTAACTTAAATTTTATAAATTTAGATGCTTTAAGCCAAGATTTGGTATCGCAAAGTATTAGGTTAATTAAATCTTTTTTAGGTAAAAAGGAATATTCAATATGATTAATACTAATGAATTTAAAACAGGCCAAACTATAAAATTGAATAATAATATTTATCAAATTATAGAGTTTTTGCATGTTAAACCAGGTAAGGGATCTGCTTTCGTTCGAACAAAATTAAAAAATTTAAAAAATGGCGAAATTATTGATTATGTTTTTAACTCTGGTATTAAAATTGAAAAAGCTTTGGTTCTAAAAAAGAAAATGCAATTTTCTTATGTCATTAATGATAAATATTTTTTTTTGGATCTTAATAATTTTGAACCTTTGGAAATTGAGAAAAATCAAATTAAAAATATTGTTCAATATCTTAAACAAGATATGTTAATTGATATTATATTTGATGAAGAACAAAATATTTTAGATCTTATTGTACCAGAAAAAATATCTTTTAAGGTTATACAAACAGAACCAGCAAATTTTTTTGTTAGTGTTAAAAAAAATACTTCTTTAAAAGATGCTGTGTTGGAAACTGGTTTGGTTATTAAAGTACCTCTTTTTATTGAGAATAATGAAAATATTATTGTTAATACGCAAACAGGTTTATATTATTCCCGTGACACAAGTAAATAGTTTAATAATTTTAAAGATGATATTTTTTGAAATTACAGTTTTATGATAATTATGATTATTGTTTTAACCAATGATCATTTTTTTAATATTTTTATCTTGTTTAAGCAGTTGTTTTATAAAATTTACGATAATGTTTGTGTATATTATAAAGGTTGAAAAATTTAAATATTGTAAGTCGTTTTCTAATAAATCAAAATTTAAATTAAAAAGATAAAAAATATGAAATGCATAGAAGCTATTTTTTTAAAAAAATTTAACCAAGAAGATCAATTGGATATATATCATAATATTATTTATCTGTTTATTTATTTATGCTATTTGGAATATATTTTAATTGAAAATAATAGATTAATATGATTAAATTTACAGTTGCTATTGTGGGTTGTCCCAATGTAGGCAAATCTAGTTTATTTAATCGTATTTTAAATGAAAAAATAGCTATTGTTGATGAACAAGCAGTAACAACAAAAGATCGTCTTTATGCTCGAGTTAGTTGGTTAAATCAAGTTTTTTTTATCATTGATACAGGTGGATTTAATATAGATAATATTGTTTTATCCGAAAAAATTAATCAACAAGTAAAATTAGCTATCGAAGAAGCTAATATAATTCTTTTTGTTGTTAATGGACAAATTCAATTGAGCCCAAATGATTTATTTATCTCTAAGTTATTGCATAAAAGTCATAAAAAAGTTATAGTTGTTGTTAATAAAATTGATAATGTAAATTTAATGTCAGATGTTTATTCGTTTTATAATTTAGGTTTTTCAGATGTGATCGGTGTTAGCGCACAACATGGTATTGGCATTGGCGAATTATTAGATAAAATTATTGAATTTTATCCTCGTAAAAAAATAAAAATAGTTGATAAACCTAATTTAAAATTTTCTCTGATAGGTCGACCCAATGTAGGAAAATCTACTTTAACCAATACTTTATTATGTCAAGAAAGAATGATCGTTTCAAATATCCCTGGTACTACTACAGATGCTGTTGATACTTTTTTTAATTATAAAGAACAACAATATCAAATTATTGATACAGCAGGTTTGAAAAGAAGAGGACAAATATATGAAAAAAAAGCAAAATATAGTTTTTTACGTACTTTAAGCGCTATTGAACGCAGCGATATTGTTTGTTTTGTTTTAGATGTTAGTCAATCTATTACAGAACAAGATCGTAATATTTCTTCTTTATTGTTTAATAAAAAAAAACCTTGTATAATTATTTGTAATAAGTGGGATTTAATTGAAATTAAAGAAAAATATAATATGCAAAAGTTAGAAGATAAAATTCGTTGTGAATTTAAATTTTTGTCGTATGCACCTATTTTATTTTTATCTGCAAAAGAGAAAAAAAGAATAAATGTTTTTTTTTCTATGTTGAATCAAGTTTTTTCTCATTATAAGAAAATTTTTCCTAACCATTTGCTTAATGATATTCTAAATGAAGCAACACAAATTAATCCTCCAGGTTTTTTCAATCAGGGTAAAGCCAAATTTTACTATTTAAAACAAATCTCTAGTTCTCCTCCCGTTTTTTTATGTTTGGTTAATAATCCTAAATGGATTCATTTTTCTTATGAAAGATTTTTAAAAAATCAATTGCAATTACATTTGGAATTAACAGGAATTCCAGTGAAAATTATTTTTAAAAAGAAGGAAGATATTTTTTTATGAAAAGAATAACTATTATTGGAGGGGGCGCATGGGGTGTAACTCTAGGACAAGTTTTAGTTGATAACTATCATCAAGTTTTAATTTATGATATTAATGTTGATTATATACAAAAAATTAATAATCAAAGACATCCTATTTTTTCTCAAATACATTTAGGTAATATAGTTGCGACTAGTAATTTAGAAGAAGCCATTGATTATTCTAATATTTTAATTTTAGCTTTACCGACTCAAAAAATACGCTTTTTTTTAAAAAAACTAAATCCTTTATTAACTCAAAGTAAAAATTTTATTAATGTGTCAAAAGGAATAGAACAACAAACTCAACAACTTATTTCTCAAATATTATATTCAGAAATTGATAGTACCAAAATCAAAAATTACGCTTGTTTAATGGGACCCTCGCATGCTGAAGAAGTTATTCATCGTAAAATAACTTTTTTATTAGCATCTTCTCTGAATTCACTTTTTGCTCGTGAGGTAGCAAATTTGTTTTCGAATGGTCAATATGTAAAGGTTTTTTGTTCAGACGATGTTGTGGGGTGTGAAGTTAGTGCTGCTTTTAAAAACAGTTTAGCTTTTATTAGTGGTTTACTTGTAGGGAATGAATCTTTCGGAAAGAACGCGCAAGCCGCTTTGTTAACTTTAGGACTGAAAGAACAAAAAATAATGTTAGATTTGTTCCATGCTAAACCAGAAACTTTTTATAGTTTAGCTAGTTTAGGAGATTTAATAGTTACTAGTTTTAATCCTTATTCACGAAATTTTCAAGCTGGTTTGAAATTTAGCAGTGGCCAAGATTTAGTTGAAATTTATCAGAATTCTTTACAAACGATTGAAGGAATTTACAATTTACAAGTATTTTATAATTTAGCTTGTCAAAATAATTTATTTTTACCTCTTATTCATTATACTTATCAAGTTATTTTTGAAAAAAAACCAATTAACTATATTTTAAAAAATATTTTATCTATTTTGTAAATGATTTGTTTTTTTATAATTTTTGTATTTTCTTCTTTGATGTTCAGATTAAAATTTTATAAAATATTTTCTGATGTATTTTTTTAATAGAAAAATATAATTTATATTGATTTTTTTTGTTTAAATATTTTTTTTTATGTTAAAATCTTACTAGATTTAATAGAAGCTAAAAATATATGTTAATATCATAAAAAAAGGAGTTATATAAGTAATTATGACCAAAAAAGAATTAATTTTGAAAATGTCAGAACAATTAGGTGTTTCAGTAGAAAAAACTCGTGAATTTTTTACCTGTTTGAAAAATAATATTAAAGAAGCTTTATTGAATAAAGATAAAGTCATTGTTGAAGATTTAGGTATTATCAAATTAAGATCCAAAAAGGAGAGAACTTGTAAAGTTCCTAAAAGCCAACAAGTTGTAGTTATACCTGCTAAAGAAGTCCCTGTTTTTATAGTTAATAAAAAATTTAAAGAATTATTTTCATCAGAAAAATAAGATTTGTTAGTTAGCGAAATATATTATAAATAGAATTAATAGAAAGAAATATTTTTATTATGAGCTGGTATAATGATACCTATATTATAGGAGAAAAAGTAAAAGTTAAAGATGAAGAAGAAATAGGAGTTGTTACTAGGATAGATTTCGAAAATGGATTTATTTATGTTTTGTTCAAGAGAATGAGGGAAGTTATGTATAATTATCCTGAATCTTTAAATAATAACATTATTAGACCTTTAGTATCGAAAAAATAATTTATAAAAATTTTGTTTTTTTATTTTTGGAACAAAATTTTTAATTTTTATAAATAATTTATTTATATAATACATAATTACTAAGGAAAAAACATATAATGAGTGATTTGATAAAAATGATTTGTACAGAATGCGGAAGAGAAAACTATCATACTTATAAAAATAAAAAAAAAAATATTAATCGTTTAGAATTTAAAAAATATTGTCGTTTTTCTCGTAGGCATACAGTACATAGCGAAAAAAAATAATTTTTTTAATAATTAATATTTATAAAATTTGTTGTTAAATTATATTTTCATTTTAGATATTTTTACAATTACAAAAAATCAATAAAATGAAACTAATCAAATTATTGTATTCAATTGAAGAAAATTTTATAAATATTATTTTAGATTTACAATGGCCCTGTAGCCAAGTGGTAAGGCATGGCTCTGCAAAAGCTTGATCATCGGTTCGAATCCGTTCAGGGCCTCCATTATTTTGTATAATTTGTGAATATATGAAATAATAGTACAAATAAGATTGTTAGAATAAAATTTTTTTCATTTTTATTAATAAAAAAACTTACTTTATATACAAAAGTAAGTTTTTATATTTTTTTACTAATTGTTTCTTGTTTTATTTTTTCATCGAATTTTCTTAACTCGGGATTTTTATAAGTTGTTTTGCCTTCAGTAAGTATTTTGGATATCAACATCATTCTTTCTTTACGGCTTTGCGATTTCGGATTTAATGTATCATCGTTATTTTTTGTTAACTTATCAATTGGTTGATCATTAGATAATTTATCTGAATTGATATTTTCCATTTCTTTTTCTGTATTTTTATTATCTTTGTTATTATTGTATAGATACGAAATTTTTTGATTTTGTATAATTAATACGAAAATAACCAATAAACTAATAAATACGAATACTATACCAATAATTTTAAAATATTTATTTTTAAACAATTTCCTATTTGACCTCTTTTATTATTTTTTATTTAATATTATTTAATTCTCTACTTTGTTAAATGATAATTATTTGTAATTTCATTATATTATAAAATAACAATTGATTAACAAATAAATTAAAGAAATTTGTAAAAATTTTTAATATATTTAGAAATTATATTAAAAATAAGTTTGTAAAAAAATATTTTTATTTTTATATGAAAAAAATTGTGATAGAATTAATATAGTTCTTTACGTAAAAAAAATATATAAACTAGAAAAAAAGGATCTACAGAATACATAAGAAATAATATTTTCTAAAATTATTTTGTTAATAATAGTTGTTAACTTTTTACGTACTATGAAAAAATTCAAAGGGGTTAAAAAATAAAAGTGGAGCCAGACGCCGGTTTATTATTATTATTATTTCAAATTATTTTTTTGATTTTATTGAATTCTTTTTTTGCTGCTATGGAAATAGCTTTGGTTTCTTTAAGTGAAAGTAAAATAAATTTAGAAATTAAAAAGAAAAATCCTAAAGCTTTGAAAATTAAAAAAATAAAAGAAACGCCTACTTATTTTTTATCTGTTATTCAAATTATGATCCACATTATAACTTTTATTCAAGGTTCTTTGATTGCGGATAAAAACTTGTTAATACAAGCTAATGTCATTGTGTGTTCTATTATTTTTGGTGAAATTTTACCAAAAAGAATTTCCTTAGCTTTTCCTTTAAAAACAGCTTATTTATTTGCTAGTATTTTTAGATTGATTTATATTCTCGCTATACCTTTTGTTTGGTTGTTGAATCATATTAGTGATATGATTTTATTTGTATTACAAAAAATTTTCCAAATTGATTTTAATCAAAAAACTGATTCTGTAACAGAAGACGAATTAAGATTTTTGCTAACTTCTTCTTATAGAAAAGGAATTATTAATAGTCATGAAAATAATATGATTCAAAATATTTTTGATTTTAGCGGGACTGTTGTTTCGGATATTATGCGTCATAGGAAAGAAATTATCGCTATGAGATCTGATATTACCAAAGATGAATTAATAAAATTTATCTCACGTGAAAAATATACTAGGTTTCCTGTTTATAAAGAAAATATTGATCATATTATTGGTATTATTCATGTTAAGGATATTTTCAAAGGATTGATTGATATAAATGGAGAATTAGAAAAAATATCCAAAAAAAATTCAACAGAAAAGGATCATATTGTACCTAAAAAAACTATAATTAAAGAAAAATTTGATATTCATGCATTTTTACGAAAACCTTATTATGTTATGGAATTCAAACATATTAGTGAACTTTTTAAAGAAATGCAAATAAAACAAAATCATATCGCTATTGTGCTGGATGAGTATGGTGGTACAGCTGGTATTGTTACAATCGAAGATATGATTGAGGAAATTTTAGGAGAAATTCAAGATGAATATGATAAAAAAAGCGTTGATATTTTAAAAATTTCTAATACAGAATATATTACCAGAGGGACAACACATTTAAGTGAAATCGAAGAATATTTAAATGCTGATTTACCTATAAATGATTACGAAACTATAAGCGGTTTTATGTTAGGTCAATTAAATCGTATACCTGAAAGACATGAACAAATTAAAGTAATTTATAATCAATGGAGATTCGAAGGTTTGGTTTACAACGGGTTAGTTATTTCAAAAGTTAAAATTACTAAAGAGAACCCAATATTATCAAAAGAAAAATAAAAAATTTTGTAATTGTTTTGATTATTTTTTCGAGTTCTTAAATAAAATAAAATTTTAAAATATATCCATTATTGAATGCAGTTCATTTTTATTTTTTATCAATAAAAATATTGAATTTGTCATTATTAGAAAGTATTAATTTCTTTTATAAACTATGAAGAAATCATTACAACCATTAAATTTAGATCATTTAGAAAGCATATTAGAAACTGATTTTCAAAAGGGATTATCTTCTTCAATTGCTAAAATAAAATTGCGACAAAATGGATTCAATCGTTTAGTTCAAGAATCTAGAATATCTTTGATTAGCAGAGTAATTCAACAATTTAAAGATTTTTTTACTTGTCTTTTATTAATTTCTGCTGCTATTACTTTGATTATAGGTTATTTTAATAATGAAAAAGAAGAATTATATGAAGGCTTTTTAATTTTAAGCATTGTTATTATTAATGCTTTTTTAGGTATTTTTTATGAATATCAAAAAGATATTTCTCTAAAATTAATTCAAAATAAAACTAAACCTTATGCTCGTGTTTTAAGAGATCAAAAGATACAATTAGTTTTAAAAGAGCATTTGGTTGTGGGTGATATTATTTTTTTAGAAATAGGTGATATTGTACCTGCTGATATTCAATTAATTCATAGTAATAATTTAAAAGTTAATGAAGCTATTTTAACAGGTGAAACATTACCTATTGAAAAAAATTTTCAAGTTAACAATTTTGTTAATTTGAATTTACTAACTCCTTCTAATATGGTTTTTATGCATACTACTATTATTTATGGTAATGCTAAAGGAGTGGTGTTAAAAACTGGTATGCAAACTCAGATAGGTCAAATCAAACAATTAACTTTAAAACAATATCAAGCTAACACCCCGCTTGAAAAAAATATAAATCAATTAGCGCAATTTTTAAGTTATTTAATTATTTTTCTTGTTATTTTAAATTTGATAATCAATTTAATTAAAAATTATTTTTTAAATTATTTTGTTGATTTTTCGATGATAAGAAAATTATTTTTGTCTTCTATTGCCTTAGCAGTTGCTGTTATTCCAGAAGGTTTATTGACTATTATTACTATTATTTTAGCTTTTAGTATGAGAAAATTAGTTTGCCAAAAAGCTATTGTTAAAAATTTAAAATCTTTAGAAACTATAGGCGCTATTAGTGTTCTTTGTACGGATAAAACTGGTACTTTAACCGAAAATCAATTAACTATCAAAAAAATATATTTATTTAATCAAGTTTATGATGTTTTATATGATTTGAAATCTAATTTTTTAGTTAATAGATTATTAAATTATGGTATTTTATGTAATAGCGTTTATATTAATAAAAGTAATATTTTTCTCAACGATAATCAGAGTTTTTTAGTTTCAGATCCAGTTGATCAATCCTTTATTAATTTAGCTTATCAGTGGGATTTTGATATCCAGCATATTTATAACATTTATACTAAAGTAAAAGAATTTCCTTTTGATGATTATTATAAATTAATGATTACTATACATCAATTTGAAAAATCTTTTTTTGTTTTACTTAAGGGAGCTGCAGAAATTATATTACGTTTAACCGATTTTATATTTGAAGAAAATCGTGTAATACCAAAGAATTCAAATCATTGGGATAAATTAGAAAAAGAATTAAATAATATTTCACAAGAAGGTTATAAAATATTGGGTATAGCTTATGCTACTCTTCAAAATGATGAATTGTATTTTAAACAATTAACTGTTTCTCAAATATTAAAAAAATTAAGTAAACGACTTATTTTCGTAGGAGCAGTTGGTATTGAAGATCCTGTGCGTCCTCATATGCAAAAAATAATTCAAAATTTAAAACAAGCTTCTATTGTTCCTATTATGATTACAGGAGATCATTTGCATACAGCTCAACATGTGGCTCGGAATTTAAAAATTATTCAAATAAAAAACGACATAGCCATTACTGGTGATATTTTAGATCAATTAAATGAAGAAGAGTTTTTAGCAAAATTACCTTATATTAAAGTTTATGCAAGAACTAATCACATACATAAATTAAAAATTGTTGACGCTTGGCAAAAAAAAGGGAAGATTGTTGGTATGATCGGAGATGGAGTGAATGATGCTCCAAGTATTAAAAAAGCAGATATCGGCATATCAATGGGTATTACAGGAGCTGAAATCACTAAACAGACAGCGGATGTAATTTTAACAGACGATAATTTTCAAACTGTTTATGAAGCGATTTTAGAAGGAAGGAATATTTTCTATAATTTACAAAAAAGCGTTCTTTTTTTGTTAAGTTGTAATATGGGTGAAATTATTGTAGTTTTTTTAAATACTTGTTTAGGACATTTATTTTTTAATTCAAATTTTACTATACTTACTACATTTCAAATTTTATGGGTTAATCTGATTACAGATTCATTAGTAGCTATATCTTTAGGCATGGAACCGAAAGAAGATGATTTAAGAATGCATAAACCAAGAAACATAAAAAAATCGTTAATATCTGCAAATTTTATGCAGAAAATTATTTTCGAAGGATTAATGATCGGTATACTAACTTTTTGTGCATCTTTTGTTGGTTATAAAAAATATAATAATCAAAATATATATGGACAAACTTTTGCATTTATGATACTATGTTTTTCTCAATTATTTCATGTTTTTAATTTAAGACATTTTAAAAAATCTATTTTTCAATTACCACTGAATTTATATTTAATAATTAGTTTTTTGATAAGTGTTTTATTACAAATAATAATTTTTATAATACCTTTTTTTAGAAATAAGTTTCGATTGGCAAATTTAATTTTGGTGGATTTTATAATAATTTTTTTATTTTCTATAACACCTTTAATCATAATAGAAATCAAAAAAATGATAAATAAAAATAAAATTTTGTGATTTTATTTTTTTACAAAGATTAAATTACAAAGATGAAATATTTTTTTGATATTTTGATATTTAATATATTACAATTAAAAATTAAATTATTTTCAAAATGAGAATGATTTTGCTAAAATGGAAATATAAAATAAGCTTATTTGCTTTTTTTATTTTTAATGATTATTTTTTCAATTATAATAGTTTCTTAAAATCAAAATTGGTTATTTCAATTTATTAAGTATTTATTATCTAAAGAAATTTTTTTATATTATAAAAAAATTTATATTTTTTATTGTAATTTTTTTTAATAAATAAGGTAGTAAAATTAATTATGTTTGATTTTTTTAAAAAAATATTTCAAAAAAAAAATCCACCAAAAGATTTAGGTGTTGATAATATTGAATTTAGTTTGAATCAATGGATATTGAAAATACAAAAAAAAAACATTATTGATATATCATGTTTACGAGAATTAGAAATTTTATTTATTAAAATGGACATGGGATTGAAAACTTCTAAAGATTTAATTAATCAAATTCAAAAAAACATAGATCAGTACAATATTAAAAAAACTAGTTTATTAATATCCGTTATTAAAGAAACTATATTATTTTTTTATAAAAAAAACAACAATTCGCATTCAAATGATATTCAGTATAATGATCAAATTAATAAATTTCCTAGAATTAATTTATTTGTAGGAGTCAATGGTGTAGGCAAAACAACTACTATTGGTAAATTAGCATATAAATGGAATAAATATAACAAAAAAGTTCTTTTAATTGCAGGGGATACATTTCGTACGGGAGCAGTTGAACAATTAAAAGTATGGGGTGAAAAAACCAAAAGTAAAGTTTTTCATGTTACAGAACAACTTCAAATGTCAACAATTTCTCCTTCTAAATTATTTTTTGATGCTTTAAGTTATGCCAAAAAAGAAAAATTTGATATTATTTTATGCGATACATCTGGTAGATTGCAAAATAAAATAAATCTTATGAAAGAAATAGAAAAAATTCATAAAATGATTAAAAAACATTTTGCAGATATTTTAAGCGAAAATTTTTTAATTTTAGATTCAATGACTGGGCAAAATGGTTTACAACAAACAGAAATTTTTAATAAATTTATTCCTTTAAATGGTGTTATTTTTACAAAATTCGATAATATTTCTAAAGCAGGATTGATTTTGGCTATAAGATATCTTTATAATTTAGAAACTAAATATATTGGTGTTGGAGAAAAAATCCAAGATCTTATTGATTTTAATATTGAACAATATGTAGATAGTTTATTTTCTTAAAATTTATAAAATAAGATTACTATTTTCATTTGATTTAATTATTTATAGGAAAAGGAAAAATTACTACAATGAGTTTTTTAAACGGTGGTTTAAGTAAAATTTTTAATAAAATAAGAGGAAAAAAATATGTTAATTCAAATGATATCGAAGTTTTGATGAAAGATATACGTTTATCTTTTATCGAAGCTGATGTTAATTATGAAGTTATTACTAAATTTAATCATTTGGTTAAACAAAAAACTTTGGGTTTAAATGTTTCAAAAGGTTTAACTACCCAAGAACAAGTAATTAAAGTAATAAAAGATATTTTGATAGATATTTTAGGTTCACAAAATATACCTTTAAAATTAACTGATTCGTTTAATGTTTTTTTATTAATAGGTTTACAAGGCAGCGGGAAGACTACTGTATCAGGTAAATTATCTTTTTTTATTCATAAAAAATATCAAAAAAAAGTTTTATTGATCGCTGCTGATATTTATAGATTTGGTGCCATTGAACAATTAATTAGTATAGGCAAAAAGATTAATATTGAAGTTTTTTTTCAAAAAAATGAAACTGTTTTAAATATTATTCGTAATGGTTTAGCATATGCTCGTTATAATGGTTTCGAAGTAGTTATTATTGATACAGCTGGTCGTCTAACTTTGTCCCCAGAAATGATGGAGGAAATTAAACAAATTAAGTTAATTGCGCATCCGCAAGAAATTTTAATTATTACAGATGCTCTTTTAGGACAACAATCTGTTAAAATCACTCAAAGTTTCCATCAACAAATAAACGCTACAGGAGTAATTTTAACCAAAATGGATGCAGATATCAAAGGTGGTGTCGCTTTATCTATTAAACAAACTACTGATTTACCAATTAAATTTATTGCATCTTCTGAAAAACATGATGATGATAATTTTGAAGTTTTTTTCCCTGAACGTATTGCTTCCAGATTGTTAGATATGGGAGATTTATTAACTTTAATTGAAACAGTTGAAGAAAAAATAAAAACAGAACAAGATACAAAGATTTTAAATAGGTTATTGCAAAATGATTATAATTACTATGATTTAGATAAACAATTAGTGTTTTTGCAAAAAATTGGTTCGATGAAAAAAATTCTACAATTTATCCCAGGAATTAATTCTAAATTAAAAAACATTCCTATGTTAGAAAATAATTTAATTTTATGTTTTCGATCTTTGATCCAAAGTATGACTAAAGAAGAAAAGTTAAAACCGAAACTAATTTTAGATAGTACTCGCAGAAGAAATAGAATTGTTAAAGGTTCAGGACGTCAATTAAATGACCTTAATATTTTAATAAAATTTATGGAAAAACAAAAACAAGTGTCTTATCGAATGAATAGTTTTGATGATGATTTTTTTAAGAATTCTGAAAATTTATTAAATGAATTTTTAAAGGAAAAATAAAAGCAAATAAATTATTTCATTTTTTTAAAATCTTCATCATTGTGCCAAATAACAAAAATAATCATTGATGTTTATCCGATTATTAAGAACTTAATTAATACAATTACAATTCCGAAGGATAGTTTTTTTATTGTTAAAAAATATAAAGAGAGAAATTTTTATGAAAAGATGAAACGTTTAGTTTTAGTAGACGGTAATTCTTTAGTTTTTAGAGCTTATTATGCAACTGCCTACAAACAAACCATTTTAATGCAAAATCAACAAAAAGAAGATATTAATGCTTTAATTGTTTTTATGAAGATGTTTCAAAAAATTTTACAATATACTGATGAATATATTTGTGTTGTTTTTGATTCGCCACAAAAAACAAAAAAACATCATTTATATGAGGATTATAAAAAAGGAAGAGTGATTACGCCTTTTTCTTTAATTAAACAAATTCAATTAATTAAAACTTATCTTGAACTATCTGGTATTTTTTATTATGTCCAACCTGGATATGAAGCCGATGATATAATTGGAACAATAGCGAAAAAAGCTAGTTACCAAAAAGTACAAGTTTTAATATTTTCTAGTGATAAAGATTTTCTGCAGTTAATTGATAAACATATTACATTTTATTTTTTAAAAAAAGGTATGACCGAGATAATTTCTTATGACGAGATAACTTTATGGAAGGAATACAATTTAAAAGCTCAGCAAATAACTCATTTTAAGAGTTTAATCGGTGATAATTCTGACAATATTCCTGGAGTTCCTTCAATTGGGCCGAAAACAGCAATTAAATTATTACATCAATTTCAAACTTTAGATAATATTTTTCAAAATTTAACTCAAATTAGGGAAAAAACAAGAATACAATTAATTAATTATCAACAACAAGTTTTTAAAAATTTGAAGTTAGTAACAATTGATCAGTTAATACCTTTGGGTTTTGAATATATTCAAATGAAAAGAAGAAAAATTGATTCACAACTATTAATTGCTTTTTTAAAACATAACAAATTAAAAAAATGGTGAAAAAGTATTTTTTTATACAAATTCTTTAAATGATTTTTATTAGTTTATGATAATTGCTTATGTACAAATATTAATTTTTAATATTTTATAGTTTTATTTTTATTTTAAAAAATTAACAAAAATAAATTCAAATAATTATTTATTTAAATTTGTTTAAAAAAATGAGAATATTTTTGTAAATTATTTCATGAAAATACAAATTATATTTGGTTAAATGTATGTTTTTTCATTTGTTAATAATTCATTGATATGATAACTATTGTATACTTATTTTTATATATTATATTTTTGTTTTCATATTAAATAGATTTAGTATAAAATAACAATGTTGTTTTTTATGAAAGATTTTTATTTCTTTGTGTTTAAATTTTTATACAAAAATTTGATTAAAAGAAAGGGATTGGTAGAAAAAATGAAAACGAATTTTTTAACAAAGATCAAAGATACTTGTTTTCCTATAAAAAAGAATGAATTACATTTATTTATACCATCTGCAATTTTATTTTTACTTATTTTATTTGTTTTCTCATGTTTAAGAATTTGCAAAGATTCTTTGATGGTTCCCGTAGTAGGTTCTGAATGTATTCCTTTTGCTAAAACATATTTTGTTTTACCTATGACTATTTTATTTACAATGTCCTATATTTATTTATCGAATAAATTCAATAAAGAAACTTTATTTATAATGATTATTACTATGTTTTTGTTTACTTTTATATTTTTTGCATTTATTTTTTCATCATCAATCGATAGCAAATATTCTTCTTATTATATAGATGATGGTAAGATAAGTGATTATATATCCAAATTTCCTCAGTGGATGAAATATCCTTTGATATTATATGGAAAATGGCCTATACTTTTGTTATATTTTATTGCTGAATTATGGGGAGTTGCTATGTTAGTGTTTCTTTTTTGGCAAACTATGAATAATTTAGTATCATTAGAAGTATCTAAACGTTTTTATCCATCTTTAGGATTAGTAGCTAATTTAGGTCTGCCATTGGCTGGGATAATTTCAAGTTTAGTTTCTAAATCATTTATGGCATATAAATTCATGCTTATTATGATTATCAGTTCTTTGTTAATTTTAATAGTATATAAATGGTTAATGTATGTATCTCAAAAATATAAAAGTAATTTTCGGGGTTCTGTATCTATAAACCAACTTAAAAGTGGTAAATTAAAATTAGGTTTTTGGGAAAGTTTAAAAGTTATTGCGAGTTCTAAAAAAATTCTATTTATTTTATTTTTAGTTTTAGGTTATGGAGTGACGATTAATTTAGTTGAAGGCCCTTGGAAGGCTCAATTGAAAATCAAATATGCAAATGAGAAGGCATATAAAGATTTTATGTCTAAATTTATGATATTAACTGGTTTATTAACTATAACTTTTATGGTAATTGGACAAAATATTTTGAAATATTTAGGTTGGTTTGCGGGTGCTATTTCAACTCCTTTAATTATTTTATGTACTGGTGCTATTTTGTTTTTAGCTATCATGTTCAAAGATTTTGTAGGTGTTGATCGTTTTGGTTTTTCATCGGCTAGTATATTAACTTTTATTGTTTTTTTAGGTACTTTACAGAATCTTTTATCAAAAGCTTCTAAATATTCATTATTTGATCCTACCAAAGAAATGAGTTTTTTACAATTAGACGATGAATTGAAAAATAAAGGAAAAGCTGCTGTAGATATGATCGGAGGCAGATTAGCTAAATCTCTAGGAGGATTTATTCAATCTATTTTACTTATTGGTCATACTATGACTGATATAGTACCTATTTTAAGTATTTTATTTTTATTTTTTTCCTTAATATGGATATATGCTGTTTATGGTTTGAATAATTTATTATTTAAGCACGTTAAAGAATGATTTTTTAACGTGCTTTTTTATTACTTTAATATTTTTTATATTGTTATTTTTTAATTATTTTGGCAAATGTTTTTTTTAAGGGGTTTAATAATTATAATTAAAATTATAGAACTTATAGTTAGAAAAATTATAGATAACACAATTGTTAAATTTTTTTGATTGAAAATTTCTTTTAAAAGAATTTTTATTTTGTTTTGTTCAGTAGTTGCAAATTTAATAAAATTAGCAATATTAATATTTGAGTTATCATTATTTAATATAATTTCATTAAAACCAACAAAATTATCTTGATTATCAAAACATAAAAAATTTGCATTTTTATTTTCCAGAACATAATTCATCATATTATTTTTTTTGGTATTAAAAACACAATCTATTAAAAATTTTTTTGTTTCTTCGAAAATATATCCAATATTTCCTTTAAAAACTTGTGGAAAATATTTTTCATTATGAGTATTTATTACGAAATACATTTCTTCTCCAAGCTTTAAATCTTCGATATCCCTTATATTGATAATATTATAATTTTTACTAGATTCAAAAGATATTAAAACCATATTATTTTTTAAGTAAAAACTATCTATTTTGCCTTTTTCTTCTTGGTAATCTTCATTCCTAACAATAATTATATTTATATTATTGATAAATAAATTTTTAATTTTTTCAATTACGTTATCAAATAAATTATTATTTGTGTTTTCATAATTAGATAAAACTAAGTATAAAAAATGATTTGGTTTATTTTTTAATTTTTTTTTGTAAAAAATAATTCCATTTCCTCCGTATTGCCCTTTATTCCATACTATTAACGAATCGACTATTTTATTTTTATTTTCTTTGTTAAAATTTTTATTTACTAGTTCAAAATGAAAAAAGAAATCATCAGATTTTAAATCTGAAGATAATTTGAATTTTTTTATTGTTTCTTCTTTTGAAGTTTGGTTAATTTTTTTGAAAATAATAACATTATTATCTCTTGGGGATAAACTAATTTCAATTATTTCTTTTAACGGATCCAAAGTTAAAATATGTTCTTTGTCGTCGTAAGTTTTTATATGTTCTATATTTAATACAATTTGTTGATTACCTATCTGTTCTGGCACTAAAATGTTAGATTTAATATGAGTATCGCTAGTAGATAATATTTTTTTTAATTTGTCAGTAAAAATACTGTAAATGGATAATATATTTTGTTTATTTGCATCGGGATTATTTAAATTGTCTTGTAATTTTAAAAAATTAATTATTTCTTTTTCTAATTTATATATATCATCTTGTGGATTATCTATTATTTTCAAAATATAATCTATTGGGATAGCTTGTGAAAAATTATTTGTTTGCGGCGAATTAACTGCATAAATTAAAATACTTTTATTCATTCCTATAATTTGACCTTTCTCATTGAAAATAGGACCGCCGCTATTACCCGAATCTATATTAATGTCAAAATGTATTTCTTTTGCATTTTGTAAAACTACATTACCTTTTTTAAGTAAATTTTTTTTTAAAAGTTTATATTTTATCAAATGATTAGGGTTAGAATAAAATTTATCCATTGCAATATAAGGAATTTGATTAATTTGTGAACCCAAACTATAAATAGAATCTCCTTGTAGAATATTTAAGTTTTTGTAGTTTTTTAATATAACTTCTTTTAGAATTTTTTCAATTTCTTGAAATTTTTGATAATCTTCATCTGTAAATTTTAAAATAGCAATATCATCAAAATGTTCATTTCCTCTAATAATATCTTTAATTTTGATTTCTTGATTTTCCTTGACAAAATAGTCATTGTATAGTTTAATATTTTCTTCTGATGCATGTTCTGTGATAACATGTTTGTTAGTTAAAACGAAATATTCATATCCATTTTCTTTTTCTTGTGCTTTATAGATAAATCCTGATCCACCGTTATATTGTTGCATATTGTTGTTTAATTCCATGGGCACTTCGATATAAAAAGAAATTTTGGATATTTTCTCAAATTTATTTATTTTAGCTTCTTCTTCATTTGTTTGATATTCATCTGAATTCGTTTCGGTTTCATGTTGGTGTGTTGGACTTAAATCTATTAAAATATGATTAAAATAATTAAATATAAAATTTTGCAAAGCTGCCCAATCTGATAAAAAAAAATTTGGCGTTTGAATTGCAAATAATTTTTTTCGCATACTATCTAATCCCATGAAAAAACCTTTTTCGTTTAAACAAATTTTATCTTTGTATGTTACTTCTTGATTTTCTGAATTTTTTATTTCACATGTTATTGGTAAATAATAATTTTTTTGTTTTTGTTCAAATTTATTTGAGTTTGTAATTTTATTGGTAATTTTTTCATTGGGTATTTGATTAACATAACGATTTAAAAAATGAAATATTTTGTTCGATGTTAAGATATAATTAATACCGTAACTATTTTCCTGATAAGGTATTGAAATACCTATAAATTCCCATTTTTGGTTAAAAAAAATTTTGTTATTTTTACCTTTGATCGAAATACCTAAAGCATCTATTTGATCTTTTGAATAATTTTCACTTACTATGCCTTCTTGAAAAGGTTTGTAATTAGTGCTAGTATCTAAAACAAAGGCGTATACTATATCACCTCTTTTTAAATTATGAGGTTTAATTTTGAATGGTTCAATATTTTCTTTTTGTTCAAAAATTTTTCTTAAATTAATTTGGTGTTTTTCAATATCTCTTTTTTTTTGTACAATACTTTCGTTTGCATTTGAAGTTCGATAATTTATAATTTCTTTATTTTTAATTTTATCTTCAATTTTTGATTCAAAATTTTGTAAAAGCGTGTTGTAGAAATAGTTAAAAAAAAACAAATAAATTGATATTAGCGAAAATATCACTAATTTCTTATTTTTTATATTTAAATTAATCATAATTTTGTTTATAATTCCTGAATATGAAATATTAAAATATTTAACTTTTTTAATTTTATTTGTGAAAATCTGATTAGAGTAAAAAAATAAAAATTAAAAATTTAAAGACAAGTACACTTTTGGGTAAGTTTTTTACTTTTAAGTTTGTTTACTTTTATATATAAAATGATATTTAACAAAATTAATTAATTGATATAATTTTTAAAACTTAAAATTATCCTATGTGAGATTTTATTTGTAAATAATATTAAAACCACATATATAACATTATTATTTAATATATTAAGTTTAATAGATTAAAAATAGTTTAAAAATAAAAAACATACTTGATAATAGGAAATATATTATTGCAAATAAAAAAAATATTAAATTACTAACATCTTAATTTTACTATTTACTTCATATTATATCATTTACTTTGTGGTTTTTGAAAATCAAAAAAATTAACACATTAATTTTTATTCGCCAGTAAATAATAGAGAGATGTTGATAAATAAAAAAAGTAAAAAAAAGCTTATATTTGTTAACTTTTAATTTTCAAAAATACTTGACATTATAGAAAAAAATAGCTAAAATTTATACTAGCAGTCATAGTAAATGAGTGCTAGGCAGTTATAATATAAAGAATTTAAATAAAATATAAAAGTGTAGGATATTCAACTTGCTTTCTGATAGAAAAAGATTAATTTTAAAAGCTGTTGTCGAATATTATTCTAAAGAAGCTCAACCTATAGGTTCTAAACTATTAACCCAGTTACCTTATTTGAATTTTTCGAGTGCTACTATTCGTTATGATATGTTGCAATTAGAGCAGAAGGGTTATTTGCTCAAAAATCATAAATCTAGCGGACGTATTCCTTCTTTAAAAGGTTATGTTTTTTATTTGCAGAATTTGATGACTATACAACAGGAAAAATTGCCAATTATTTCGCTTTTTGAAAAAATAATTAATGAAAAACATTTACATAAAGAACAAATTATTAAAAGAATATTAAAAATTTTAAGTAATTTCACTAATTGTGTTACTATTAGTATTGGGTCGAATATCTTAAAAATTAGTAGAATTGATTTAATTTGTATTAATTCTGAACAATTAATACTTTTGATTGTTATAGATCAAGGTAGTTTAGAATATAGAAATGTTGTTTTTAAAAAAGATGAAAATTTAGAAATTACTAATTTAAAAAAAATGATTTGTTTTTTAAATAATTTGTTAGTGGGAGAATTTTTACATAAAGCATTAGAAATCATTAAAAGTTATGAAATACAAGAGAAAATTAAACAATTTATAAAAAATGGCGAAAAATTAGTTGCAATTATTATTGCAATTTTAAAAAATTTAATTAATGATAATTCTAATATATATGGCGTTACAAAGTTTTTTCAAAGTTCTTTTTTTAAGGATATAAAAACTATAAAGGAAATGATACAAATTTTCGATAAAAAAGAGTTGAATAAAATTTTTTTCGATTCTTCTGCGGTAATTTGTCAATTAAGTAATCAAATTCGTTTGATGAAATATAAAACATTTATGATTGTTTCTGTTCCTTATTATTTTAATGAGAACAATAATACCAAAGGTTTTATAGCAATTTTGGGTCCAATGGTCATGAAATATCAAGAAATTATTCCTTTGCTTGAATATTTATCAGTTCATTTTTCTCGATTATAAAAAACGGAATTGTAATATTGTTAAAACAATATATTTTTACGAAAGGAAAGAATGTTATTTAATTAAATTTATGTATAAAAATAATAAAAAAATAATAAAAAAACAAAAAGAACAATTTGAAGAAGGAAATAGTAATATTTCACAAAAAAACATTTGCGAATGTTGCGAATGCGATCAGGAATGTTTTCAAAATTGTAGTATTTCTAACAACAAAGATAATTTATCATCAAATGATCAAGAAAAAACAGATAATGATGAATCTTGTAAATGCAATAAAGAGTGTAATATTTCGAATGATCAAGATAATTCATCATTAAATGATCAAGAAAAAACAGATAATGATGAATCTTGTAAATGCAATAAAGAGTGTAATATTTCGAATGATCAAGATAATTCATCATCAAATGATCAAGAAAAAACAGATAATGATTTAAAAAAAAATTTTCATAATAACAATTTTGATCAAAATTTATCTAAAAAAAAAGATAATGTAATTGAAAATTCAAAGGAGATATTACAAGAAGAAATAAATAAACAAGTTGCTATAGAAAGACTTAAATATCAGGCAGAATTAGATAATTTTAATAAAAGGATTCAAAAAGAAAAAGATACTGCTTTGAAATATGCTTCAATGGATTTAATTAGAGAACTTTTATCTCCTTTGGAACAATTTGAAAAAGTATTAGAAATTCCTACTGAAGATCCTTTATTGCAAAAATTTTTATCAGGTTTTAAAATGATTCAACAACAAATAAAAGAAATTTTAGAAAAAGAAGGAGTGAAGGAAATTAAAACTTTAGGAGAACCATTTAATCCTGATTTTCATTATGCTGTGGATAAAGAATCGGATTTTAATAAACCTAATGGAATTAATCTTGAGGTTTTACAGAAAGGTTTTTTATATAAAGATTTAGTATTGAAACCATCTATGGTAAAAATTAATGAATGGAGTGAAAATAATGAAAACAAATAAAATTATTGGAATAGATTTAGGAACTACAAATTCTTGTATTGCTGTTATGGAAGGTAAGGAAGCTAAAGTTATAACCAATGCGGAGGGCAATAGAACTACTCCCTCAATAGTAGCTTTTAAAGGAAGTGAAATTATGGTAGGAGAAATTGCTAAACGTCAAATGTTAACTAATCCTAACACTATTATTTCCATTAAAAGACACATGGGAGAAAGTAATTATACTGTTAATGTTAATGGAAAAAAATATACTCCACAAGAAATAAGCGCAATGATTTTAAGAAATTTAAAAAAACAAGCTGAAGATTATTTAGGTGCTGAAGTTACGGATGCTATTATTACAGTTCCTGCTTATTTTAACGATGCCCAAAGGCAAGCTACTAAGGATGCGGGTAAAATCGCGGGTTTAGAAGTAAAAAGAATTATTAATGAACCTACTGCTGCCGCTTTGGCTTATGGAATAGATAAAAGCGATAAGGAACAAAATATTTTAGTATTTGATTTAGGCGGAGGTACTTTTGACGTTTCGATTTTAAATTTAGCTGAAGGTAATTTTTCTGTATTATCTACTGCAGGTGATAATTATTTAGGGGGAGATGATTTTGATTATAAAATCGTAGATTTTTTATTAAAAGAATTTAAAAAAGAAAATCACATTGATTTATCTAAAGATAAAATAGCTATGCAAAGATTAAAAGACGCTGCTGAAAAAGCCAAAAAAGAACTAAGCGGAGTGACAGCAACTTCTATCTCTTTACCTTTTATCACTATGAGTCCTTCTAGTGGTCCTTTACATTTGGAATATAATATGACTAGAGCTAAATTTAATGAATTGACTGAGGATCTTGTTAATCGTTGTGTAGCTCCTGTCAAACGTGCTTTAAGCGATGCTAAAATAGAAGCAACGCAAATTCATCAAGTACTTTTAGTAGGTGGTTCAACTAGAATTCCTGCTGTACAAGAATTAGTTAAAAAAGAATTAAATAAAACACCAAATAAAAGTATTAATCCAGATGAAGTTGTGGCGATGGGTGCAGCTATTCAAGGGGGAATTTTAACAGGAGATGTGAAAGATATTGTTCTACTGGATGTAACACCGTTATCTTTAGGCATTGAAACTTTAGGCAATGTTTTCACTAAATTAATCGAAAGAAATACAACAATTCCAACTTCTAAATCCCAAATTTTTTCTACTGCTGCTGATAATCAACCTTCTGTAGATATTCATGTTTTACAAGGTGAAAGACCTTTTGCAAAAGATAATAAATCTTTAGGTAGTTTTCGTTTAGATAATATTCAACCTGCACCACGTGGCGTACCACAAATAGAAGTAACTTTTGATATTGATGTGAATGGTATTGTTTCAGTTAAAGCTAAGGATTTAGCTACTAATAAAGAACAAAAAATTACGATTTCAGGAACTAGTTCCTTATCAGAAGCAGAAATTCAGAGAATGATAAGAGAAGCTGAAGAAAATGCTGAAAATGATAAGTTGCAAAAAGAAAAAATAGATACACGAAATAATGCAGATAATTTAATTTCGCAAGTAAGAAAATCATTACAAACACTGGGTAATGATATAGACGAAAAAGAAAAAAATAGAATCGAAGATGCTATTAAGAATTTAGAAGAATCTCTAAAAGGTGATGATCATTCTATTATTAAAGAAAAATTAGGCGTTTTAGAAAAAGAAGCACAAATGATTTCGATGAAAGCTTATCAAAAAGCACAAGAACAACAAAAAGCAACTCAAAATAATAATGAAGAACCAATTAATACAGAAGAAACTGGTAAAACAGTTGACGCAGAGTTTGATGATAAAAAATAATTTTTCCAATATTAAATTTATTGATAACTAATTTTAATCGACCAAAAAAAGATTTCTTATCATCTTTTTTTGGTTTCTTTCATAAATTATTATTAAATTTTTAAAATTTAAATTTTAATATTTCAAATAGGAGTTTCAGCGTGAAGCAAAAAAAAGATTATTACGCTATTTTAGGATTATCTAAAGATGCGAATGAAAATGAAATTAAATCAGCTTATAGAAAATTAGCTAAAAAATATCATCCTGACGTATCTAAAGAACCAGATGCTACTGCTAAATTTAAAGAAGTACAAGAAGCTTATGAAGTTTTAAATGATCCTAAGAAAAAAGCTCATTATGATCGTTTTGGTCATAACGAAAATATTAACAATGATTTTAGTAGTGGATTTCAAGGTTTTGAAAGTGCAGAATTTGATTTTGGAGATATTTTTGAAAATTTTTTTGGAGGTCGAAATCGTACAAAACAAAAATCGAACGTAGGCGAAGATAAAAATATAAATATTACTCTTGATTTTATTGAAGCAGTTTTAGGTGTAGAAAGAGAAATTTCTTATGAAATCGAAAAAGATTGCATTTATTGTCATGGGACAGGAGCTAAAAATCCTCAAGATATTATTATTTGTAATTATTGTAGAGGTACTGGATATGTTACTATGATGCAAAAAACTTTTTTAGGTAACATAACTTCTCAACAAGTTTGTTCACGATGTCAAGGTAAAGGAAAAATAATAATTAATAAGTGTTCTTTTTGCAAAGGAAATCAAAGAATAAGAAGTACAAAAAAAACTAAATTCAAAATACCAGCAGGAGTCGATAATGGAACCACTTTAGAAGTACCACAACAAGGTAATGAAGGTCACCTGGGTTCTCCAAATGGTAATTTGTATATTAATATTCAGGTTCAACCACATAATTTTTTTAAAAGGATAAAACAAGATATCACTTCTACTATTTTTATTACAATATATCAAGCTGTTTTAGGAGCTGTTATTAATATTTCTACAATTGATGGTAAAATTGATTTAAAAATACCAGAAGGAATTCAAAATGATACTAAATTAAGATTAAAGAACAAGGGAGTTCCTTATTTAAACTCTTCCTATCGAAGGGGAGATCATTATGTTATTGTTAAAATTAAAATTCCTACTGCATTAACTAAAGAACAAAAAGATCTGTTTCGCCAATTAGAACAGTTAGAAGAAATGAAAAATAATACCAAAAAAAGAAGTGGTTTTTGGAATTTTTAATAATTAAAAAAATAACATTAATAGTTTTATTTATATCTGTTTGAATATTTTTTTTGATAAAAAAAAGAAATCAGTGAAAAGAGAGAAAATTAACTATAGATGATTTTAGTTAAATATAAAAGAAAAGCAAACGATTTTACTCCTTATTTTTATTTCGCCTTAGAAAAATATATTGCCGAAAATCTTTTATTCGATAATAAAGATTTTTTCTTTTTATGGCAAATTAAAGGAATTGTTTTTGGTAAAAATCAAATTATTGAAAATGAAATTAATTTAGATTTTGTTCAAAAAAATAATATTAATTTTTTTCGTCGTCCTACTGGAGGTGGTTGTGTATATAACGACCTCAATACTCCACTTTTTAGTATTATAACTCCTTTTGAAAATAAAAACTTTAGTTTTAAAAAATATTTAATTAAAATTATTGAAGCTTTTCGATATTTAGGAATTGAACTTTATTTTAGTGGTAGAAATGATATTTTATATGAAGGCAAAAAGGTTTCTGGTAATTCCTTTCTTAAACATAAAAATAATATCATAATGCATGGAACAATATTGTATGATTGTGATATTGATACAATGATGAGATGTATTACTCCTAGCGATGAAAAATTAGTTTCAAAAGGAATTAATAGCATTCGTTCTCGTGTAACAAACTTGAAACAATATTTAAATGGAATGACGCAAAACGAATTGGTTTTATTTTTAACACAATATTTAAAAACACAAGAGTATGATTTAAGTGATCAAGAAATTATTCAAATTGAAAAAATGTCTCATGAATACGCTACTCCAAAATGGTTATATTTCGAACATCCTGCTTATACAAAAAAACTAAAAAAAAGATTTGAATGGGGTACTATAGAAATTTTATTATCTTTAAAAAAAGGTAAAATTGAACAAATGTTTTTAACTGGAGATTTTTTCCATAAAGAAGACAATTTAGAGCAATTTACAAATCATTTTCTAGGAATTTTTTATAATAAAAAAAGTTTAGAACATATTTTGAATCAAATTAATATTGGTGATTATATTTTAGATGCAAACAATAAAGATTTTTTAGCTTTATTAGAAGAAGGAATTTTATATAAGGATTTATGATATCGTAATTTAATAATTTTGATATTTTATTTGTTCAAAATTAAGTATTAAAATTTTTTTTTTTTAATTAAAAAATAAATTTATTTTCCAAATTTCATATATATCATAAGAAAATTTGAATAAATTTTTAAAGAATTAATAAAAGTTAATTGATGATATTTTAATAACTTTAAAATTTTTTATATTTAAATTAATTTAAATATAAAAAGATGCGTAATATTATTAGATGTTTTTGTTTATTTGTGAAAGATAAAAAAATTTAAATAATATTAATTTTATGTCTAAATTACTTATGTAATCTTTGTTTAATAAAAATACAAGTAAAAAGAAATATAAAATTTATAAAAAATGTATAATGTAAAGAAAGGTAATAAAAACTTCAAATAATATGGGGAAAATTTGTTTAAGAAACTTTTGTTTAAGAAAAATAATTATCATTTCTCTTTTATTAGCTATAGCTTTTATTATAGAAATTTTTTTTACAAAAAGTATTTTGAATTTAGATTGTGAATATGCTGTATTAAAGTTAGAATTATTACCAATTGCTTTAATAAGTTTATTTTTTGGTTTTAAATTAAGTTTTTTATCTAATTTATTATATATTTTTATTCATATTATAATGGAATTTATTTTTCATTTGCATAAACACGAATTATTTAATTTTGATTTAGATAAAAATCATTATTTTGAATTAATATTTTTATTTTTTGTTTTTGTCATTCCTTATCTTGCTTATTCTGTATTGGGATTTTTATGTAATAATAATTTAAAAAATAAAAATAACGTTTATCAATATAAAAATATTTTAAAAAATTTAATTTTAGTTAGTTTGATACAAATTATTTCTTATTTTTTATTTATTTTTATTGTTTATTATAATCAACCGATATTATCACTTTCTACAAAATTATTCTATTTTAAAATTAATCTCCCTCTTTATCAGTTATTGTTTATATATTATTTAATATCCGTTATTTTGACTAATTTTAGTATTAGTATAATGTTATATTTTCTTATTCCTATTTTTAAAGAAATTATTGAAAATTTCGATAATGAATATCATAACAATTATTATGATTTGTAATTTTATTTACTAAACGAATATAATTTCTATGATTATATTAAATAAATTTGTCAACGATTTGTAAAAAATCTATACGTGGGCGATATCCAAAGGGAATGTTCCAAAGATATTTTTTAAAAATATAGTAAGGAATATTTTTTTTATTAGATTCGTCGACAGAATAAGAAATTAAAAAATCAATTGGTAAATAAAAATATTCATTTAATTTTTTAAAATAAATAATTAAAAAAGATATTCCACCGAAATCTTGTATTTGTTTTAAATAATTAATTTGATGAGTTGATATATTATGAAGTGAAAAATATTTTGTATTTTCGGTTTGTTTTACATCAAAAGATAAATAACGGTTTTTATAAATACCATGATAATCAGGTAAAGAATTTAAACGATAATAAGCTTCAACAATTTTAGCTTTTTGTCTTTTCGGATATTCTACTTTTACTATTTGAATAGGTACTGCGTTTTTAAAAATTAAAGCTTTTTTTTCTTGTTGATAAAATGAATTACTATTATTAATATCTTTTTCTAAAATCATTCCTAGATTCTTTTTTTTATGATTCTTTCTTTTAACCGATATAATATTACTAGATGTTTTATTTACTTTCTGTTCTGGTGTTTTCCAAGGATAATACATATTTCTTTATTTTTTCTTTCTCTGATTTTAATTATTTTCAAAATAAAAAAATAATAAATGAGTTTATAATTATTTTAAAAAATTTTTTAAAAGTTTTAACGAGGAGTTTAAAATATAAAATGCAAGAAATTAATTTTTCTGCTTTAGGAGGATTAGAAGAAAACGGCAAAAATTTTTATTTGCTCAAAATTAAATCTTCTTATTTCATTTTAGATACAGGATTAAAATATCCTAATATGGCTACAATTCATGGTATTGACTCTGTTATTCCTGAATATACTAGATTAGATACTATCAGAGATAAAATTAAAGGTATTTTTATTACTTCTGTTTTGGATACACATGCAGAAGCTTTACCTTATTTAATTGATTATTTCAAAGTTCCTATTTATAGTTCTGATTTTGGGATTGAGGTATTAAAAATAACTTTAAAAAAATACAACAATATGATAAATTTGGACAAAATTGATTTTAAATCAATTAGAGTTTATCCTCAAGTAAAAATCGAAGATATTACAATTTCTTTTTTTAGTTTAGCACATTTTTTGCCTGAAACTTTTGGTGTTTTTTTTGATACACTTCAAAATTCTATTGTTTATATAGGTGAAATGTATTTTTTACAACCTAAAAATAAACATTTCCAAACTAATTTTAATCATTTAGTTAAATTAACACATAAAAGGAAAGTATTAGCTTTAATTGCTGCTTCGCAAGGAGCTTTTACTATGAACAAACAAAATCAAGAAGAAATATTAGAATATAATTTAAGTAGTTATTTTGCCAGTATTGAAAATAATATAATAATTTCTTTTTTAATTCCCGATTTACTTAAAATTCAATTAGTTATTGATTTAGCAATTGAATTTAATTTAAAAATTGCTATTTTGGGACGAAAAAGTGAACAAATTATAGAAGTTGCTCTTCAGAAATCATATTTAAAAATTCCTAAAGGATTTTTAGTTAATTTAAAACAACCTAAAGATTATTTAAAGTATAAAAATTTAATTGTAATAGTTGTGGGTAAACGTTTTGAACCTTTTTATCGTTTGCAAAGAATGTGCAAATGCACTGATCGCTTGATGGCGCTGCATCCTAAAGACAAAATTTTATTGTTATCTATTGGCATTGCGGGTATTGATAAAATTCAAACACGCACATTAGATCTTTTAGCTCGTAATGGTTTTGTTGTAGATATTTTAATTAAGGATTTATTTACTGCATCTTATAATTATGAGGAAAATTTTAAACTTTTATTACATTTGTTAGATCCTTGTTTTTTATTACCAGTTGCAGGAGAATATCGACATCAACATCAAATTAAAAAGATTGCTAAAAATTTTAATTTTCCTGAAGAAAATATTTTTATGCTTGAGAATGGTGATAATTGGATATATGATTTCAAAAATAAACCTATTGTTCGCAAACATTTTTTCAAGAACTTAAGTGAAATTTTAATCGATGGGACGCCAGTATTAGAAGGAAATGATTATATTTTAAAAGATCGTGAATTATTGGCGAATGATGGTATTATCATTGTTGCTTGTAACATCGATTTAAAAAATAAGAAAATTTCTGGTAATATTGAATTAATTAGTAAAGGTTTTTTAGAACAAACAAAAATTATTCCTATATTAACTCAATTGAAAACTCTTTTTTTAGAAATTAGTAATGATTTTTTAAATAAAAATAAACAATTTAATAAATGGAATGATTTTAAAAGTAGTTTAAGAGAAAACTTACCAAAATTTATTTTTAAGGAAACTAAAAAAAAACCTATTATCATTCCAGTGCTAATTTTGATTAACAATTAATAGCGTTTGATAATAGCAAGATCAGAAAGGCATAAAATAGAAAAATTCTCTAATGAATATTATTAATACAAATATTTTATCTAAAAAAAATTTTGATATTTTGTTTTATGCTTTAGGTGGTTTAGGCGAAGTTGGCAAAAACATGTATGTTTTTGAAATAGAACAAAAAATTTTTATTGTAGATTCAGGTATTTCTTTTTCTGGTGATTCTTTTTTAGGTATTAATTATGTGATTCCGAATTTTGAATATTTACTTCGAAATGAAAATCGTATTGTAGGTTTGTTTATTACTCATGGTCATGAAGATCATATCGGTAGTATCCCTTATTTATTAAAAAAAATTAAAATTCCTCAAATTTATGCTGCTGGAATAGCTGTTGATTTGATTGAGAATAAATTAATTGAACATAAATTACAAAAATATATGGATATTATTGTAAAATATTCTAAAGATTCTAAATTTAATATTGGTTCAACTGAAGTTTCTTTTGTTATGATGAATCACTCTATTCCTGATGCTTTTGGAATTGTTTTTAAATATAAAAAATTTGTTTTGTTTTATACAGGTGATTTTAAAATCGATCATACGCCAGCCGGTCCTTTAGCAGAATATGATAAGTTAGCAGATTTAGGAAAAGAAGGTGTTTTTTGCTTATTTTCTGATTCAACTAATTCGCAATATAAAGGCATGGTTCAATCTGAACAAATTATCGGAAATACTATTAAACAACTTTTTTTCAAAATTAAAAATCGTATTGTTATAGTAACCTTTGCTTCAAATTTTTATCGTTTAAAACAAATTATTGAAGCAAGTATTGCTGCTGGTCGTAAAATAGCCGTTTTTGGTCGTAGCATGGAAAGAGCCATAGAAACAGGGATAAAAAATGGTTATTTGAAAATACCTAAAGGAATTATCGCTAATAATACTAATATTGAAAAATATAATAATATTACTTTGATTTGTACGGGGTCTCAAGGTGAACCATTAGCTGCTTTAAGTCGTATGGCGAATGGTATACATAGGCAAATTAAATTACATAAAAAAGATACTGTTATTTTTTCTTCTTCTCCGATTCCAGGCAATCAAGATAGTGTTAACAAAATTTTAGATTTACTTTTTAAAATGGATATTGATGTTATTACACATGGTTTATTAGTCGATACTCATACTTCAGGTCATGCTAGTCAACATGATTTAAAATTAATATTAAATTTAATAAAACCTAGATATTTTATTCCGTTACATGGTGAACATATTATGTTAATTACTCATAAAAAATTAGCTGTAGAATGCGGTGTTAAACCAGATAATATTTTTATCTTAGATAACGGAGATGTAATTGGCATGAATTGTAATCAAGTAAAATTAATTGATCGCGTTCCGACTGATAATATTTATATAGATGATTCTGGTTCAGAAGATTTAGGTAATTTAATTTTAAAAGAAAGAAGAATTTTAAGCGAAGAAGGTTTATTTTCCATTGTTATTAGTATTAATCTTAAAAAGAAAAAAATTTTAAATTTTCCAATGATTGTTTCTAGAGGTTTTATTTATATGAAAAGCAACAAAGAATTAATTAAACAAATATCTATCGATATTAAAAAAATTGTAAATAATTATTTATCAAAATGTGAAAAAGTAAATAAAAATTATTTAAAAAAATATATTATTAATTTTATTACTCCGAAGATTTATGATTTAACTTTAAGAAATCCTATTATTTTGCCTATTATTTTAACTATTTAACGAAATTTTAAGTTTAAATAATTTATATTTTATTGTTTTTTATTTTTTATTAAATATAAAATTAAAAAAATATGTTTTTTATATATAACTTGAAAAATCATATTATTTTTTGTCAATACAACAATATAAAGAAAAGGAATATTTTATTGAAAAAATAAATTTTAATATTTTCAATAAACTCAAAAATATGAATACAAAAATTTTATTAAGAAATATAACAGTTAAAGTTCAAACACGTTATAAAATAAATAAAGATTCTCAAGTGGGAAAAGAATGGTTTGTGCAAAATTTCAATTTAATGTATGAAGGTAAAAAAATTAATTTTAAAGAAATTATTATTAATTTTGATTTTATTGATGCTGATAATCCTGAATTTTTCTTGCAACCCGGACAAATTATTAAAGTTTTAGATGGATGTTTAGAAAAAATTAAAGGGATAATGATTTTAAAAATTTTTAATTTCCAACAATTAAACGATGAAGGTGAAGAAAATTAATTATTTTAAAAAAGAACTATTTTTTATTATTCGTAGATTTTATTATATTAAAATATCCGATAAACATTAAATATAACTCAGTTAAACATAATTTTAAATTTAAATGTTTTTGTAAAATGATTTCAAATAAATTTATGTGTTTGAAACAAAAATTTATTGACACAAATATTCTTTGTTTTTATTTTATATTTGATCAAATTTATTTAAGGAAAATTATAATATGCCAGAGTTGCCAGAAGTTGAAACGACTATTAGATCTTTAAGACATCAATTAATTAATCAAAAAATTAAGAAAATAGAAATTTTTTATGAACCTATAATGAATCATAACAAAAATTTAATTGATCAATTAATTGGTCAAACTTTTCTTCGTTGCGAAAGAAAGGGGAAATTTCTTTTGTTTTTTTTAAGCAATGATTGGGTTTTCATAGGTCATTTAAGGATGGAAGGTAAAATTTATCTGCATTTGCTTGATCAAAAAATGTTGAATAAAGATAAACATGAACATTTTCGTATTTTTTTAGATAATGATATTGTTTTTCGTTATTATGATGTACGTAAATTTGGTCGTTTCAATTTTTATAAAAAAATAGATTATTTAAAAGATATGAAATTCAAACAATTAGCCCCTGATCCTTTTGATATTTCTATAAATTTGTTTTATCAAAAATTACAAAAAAGTTATAGTAATATTAAACAAATTTTATTAAATCAAAAAATAATTTCAGGTATTGGAAATATTTACGCAAATGAAGTTTTGTTTTTAACTAGAATTCATCCTGAGACTAAAGCTCGTTTATTAAAATGGGAACAAGTAGATTTTCTTTTACAACAGATGAGAAAATTATTAATCGAAGCAATTAATGCTGGTGGTACTTCTATTAGTACTTTTGAAGCTAATGGACAAAAAGGAACTTTTCAACAAAGACTTTTAGTTTATAGAAAAACTAAATGTTCTGTTTGTAATCAAATTATTACTAAAATCAAAATAAATGGCAGGAGTTCTTATGTTTGTTTACGATGCCAAAAATATATTCATTAATCAAAATAATATTTGTTTTAGTAAAATTCTAAATTAAAGGTGATTTTGTTTTATGAGTTATGCTTTTAAACATTTTCGTATTCAAAAGCAAAATATTTTATTATCTGAAGAACAAAAAGCTTTAATTTTATTATATCAACCCTTGATAGGTAGCAATGCTTTAGGACTTTATAATACTCTTTATTTTTTAAATGATAGTTTTTTAGAATTAGATATAAGAGAATATACGCATCAATTTTTATTTGATCTTTTAAATATAGATGAAAAAGATTTTGAAAAAATCAAAGAAAAGTTAGAAATAGTAAATTTATTAGATACATTTCAAAATGATAACAAAAATAGAATATATATTTTGCACCCTCCTTTAATAAAAGATAATTTTTTCCAGGATCCTATTTTAAATCAGTTTCTATTAAGTGAAGTCGGAGAAAATATTTATACATATTTACGAAAATTATTTATATTACCTATTAGGCAGATTAATTTAACCAATTACCAAAAGATTAGTAAAACTTTTCCTGAAATTCATCGTTTTCATAAAACAAATTTTAAAAATTTGATACATAAAACTTTAATCAATTCTCAAAATCTGATATTTCGAAAATATTTTGATTATGAAATGTTTATTAGCGGGTTACCTGAACGTTTTAAAAAACCTTTTTTACTCGAATGGAAAAGTATTGATTTTATTACTAAAATAGCTTTTATTTATGAGATTCCTCCGCAAGAAATGTCGAAAATTTATCAAGAAAGTTTTCGTAATAATTACGAAGAAAATATTGATTTAAATTTTTTAACAACTATTATTAAAAGAAAATTCATTAAAGAAGAAAAAATGCAAATTGTTAATACGCAAGAACTTAATGACAAAGAAAATGAAATGATTTTGTATTTGAAAAATACTCATCCACATCGTATTATAAATAATTTTGGAAAAAACAAGTATTTTTGCGCTGGTTTATATGATATTGTTTTACGTTTACATAATCAAAATAATGTTGAAAACGGTGTTATTAATGCTTTATTAATGTATGTTTGTAAATTAAAAGAACATCATAATATTGCTGTACCTTCTTATAATTATTTCCAAACTATTTTAAATTCTTGGTTACAAAAAGGAATTATTTCAACAGAAACTGCTTATGATTTTTTAATGGAAAACAATAAACAATATTCTTATAAATCGAATAAGAAAAATAATCCTAAATGGTTAAATGATATCAAAAAAGAGTTAGGTTTAGATGATTAAAAATTAAAATTTATAAAGAGGGTAATATATGTATGTGTTCTTTTGACATAACTAATTTTGAATTTATGAAAAATTATATTAAACAACAAAAAGAAACTAAAGATTTACAAATAGAAGATAAAGATGTTTTAGTAATTTATAGGTATTTGCAATTAAAATCTCAAACAAATTATTCATCATCTTACCAATTATTTTTAAAAACTAAACCTTATATGCATATTGTTTTACGCGAAACTCCTATAATTCAACAAAAAAATTTTGAAGATAATTTAGAAAAAACAAATTGTTTATTTAATCAAGATTTTCAATTAACTGATTTAAATTTAGGACAAATTAAAGCACAAAATGATATACAGATTAAAATTTTAAATGATATTAAAAAAATGATTAAAAATTTAACTAAAGTAACAAAAGGACTGTTTCTTTATGGTCCTATTGGGATAGGTAAAACTTTTTTTTTAAAAATTTTAATTAAAAAATTGATACAAGAAAAAATCCCTTTTTTATTTTTATTTATGCCAGATTTAACAAGACAATTTCGTACTAATTGGTATAATGAGATGATGGAAAATAAGCTAAATTATCTTAAAAAAATCCCTTATTTATTTTTAGATGATTTAGGTGCTGAGAATATGTCACCTTTGTTCCGTGATGATATTTTTTTACCTCTTTTATATTATCGGTTAGAAAAAAAAATACCTACTTTTTTTACTAGTAATTTAAATTTTAATGATTTGTGTCAGCATTTAGCTTCTAGTAAAGATTTTAATAGTGATGTGAAATCGATTAAAATTATAAAAATAATTAAAAATTTAACTTATAGTTATGATTGTAATTTTCATTAATTAAATTTATAATCATTAAAAAATAATTTTTATATAAGAAAGTTGTTTTCGACAGTATTATAAATTAAATAATAGTGATTAAATTTTGTTTTATAACTTGACAATAGTTCTAGAAATGCAATATAATTATTATACTTAAACGATTTTATTTTATCTTTTAAAAAAAATATCATTTGAAAATTGATAATAAAGATATGTAATATATTAAGATGCAATTTAGAAAACTAATTAATAATATTTCTAATTATTTTTTTCCAAAATATAAAATTAATTAGAGGAGTAATTTTAATTTTTTATTACATTATATTAATTTATTTATTTATTTTTAGTGATTACTTCTAAGAAAAAGAGATGGTTAGTTTTGTAATGACAAGATAATTTTAATAACTAAAAAATATTTTTATGGAAATTTTTTTTATATATTTATTAATAAATATTTACATTAGGGAATTTAATACATAAAGGTAAAAGAATGTTAACGATAAAAAAACTTTATTTAAATTTTTCTACATATGTTAATCAAGAAATATTTATTCAAGGATGGATACGAAATTGTCGTTTTCAAAAACAAGTATTTTTTATTGATATAAATGATGGAACTTATTTGATAGATGCTCAAGTTGTTATTAAACAAAGTAATTGTATAAATTTGGATAATATTAAAGAAAAATTACAAATTGGCGCTTCTTTATATGTTAAAGGAAATTTATTACTTACTCCACAGGCTGAAAAACCTTTTGAATTATTGTCTAAAGAAATAATAATTTTAGGTGAAAGTTCATCAGATTATCCCATTCAACCAAAAAAACATTCTATAGCTTTTTTACGTCAAATGCCACATTTAAGGTTAAGAACGAAACTTTTTGGTGCTATTTTTAGAATTCGAAGTACAGTTTGTTATGCTTTACATAATTTTTTTCAAGAAGAGGGTTTTTTGTATATCCAAACTCCTATTATTACTTCTCATGATTGCGAAGGTGCAGGAGAACTTTTTCAAGTTACAACTTTAGATGTTAATAATTTACCTTTAGATCAACATCATCAAGTAGATTATAGTAAAGATTTTTTCAAAAAAAAAACTTTTTTAACTGTTTCTGGACAATTAGAAAACGAAGCTATAGCTATGGCTTTTCATAAAGTTTACACTTTTGGACCTACTTTTAGAGCAGAAAATTCTCATACATCTAGGCATATTGCTGAATTTTGGATGATTGAACCAGAAATAGCTTTTTATGATTTAAAACAAAACATGAACTTAGCTAAAAAAATGTTACAGAATGTTATAAAAACTTGTTTAGAACAAAATAAGGAAGATTTTTTATTTTTAGAACAATATGTTGAACCTAATTTAATAAAGAGATTAAAAGAAATTATAAGTTTAAAAGAATTCCCATGTATTACATATTTTGAAGCATTAGAAATTTTAAATAAGAGTGATGTTGATTTTGAAGAACAAATTGTGTATGGTCAAGATTTATCATCAGAACATGAAAAATTTTTAGCAGAAATTTATTTTAAAAAACCTGTTTTTATCATAGATTGGCCAAAAAAAATTAAAGCATTTTATATGAAAAATAATCCTGATAATCAAACTGTTGCAGCAATGGATTTATTAGTTCCTAAAGTAGGAGAATTAATTGGAGGATCACAAAGAGAAGAACGATTAGATATTTTAATAGACAAAATGAAAGAATTTAAAATTAATACCAAAGAATTAGATTGGTATTTAGATTTGCGTCGTTTTGGTAGTTGTGTTCATTCTGGTTTCGGAATGGGTTTAGAAAGATTTTTACTTTATATAACTGGTATAGATAGTATCAAAGATGTGATTATTTTTCCAAGAGTGAATAAATAATTAACAGGATTTTAGGATTATCATTTTTATTAAATAGGAAATTATAATATGGGAATTGTATTAAAGAATATTTCAAAAATTTTTATTAATGAACGTAATGGAAAAAAAAATTATGTTATTAAAAATATTAATTTAAATGTTAACACAGGGGAATTAGCTAGTCTTTTAGGGCCTTCAGGTTGTGGTAAATCAACTATTTTGCATATTATTGCTGGATTATTAACTGCTACCGAAGGGGAGATTTTTTTTCATGACAAAAATGTTACTCATATTCCGCCAGAAAAAAGAGGCGTTGGTTTAGTTTTTCAAAATTATTCTTTGTATCCTCATATGACTGTGAAACAAAATATTATGTTTCCTTTACAAAATTTAAAAGTTTCGAAACAAAAGATTCAAGAAGAAGTTGATAAAATTTCATTTTTAACTTCTATTGAAGAATATTTAGATAAAAAACCAGGTGAATTATCTGGGGGGCAAAAACAAAGGGTTGCGATCGCTCGTGCTTTGATTAAAAATCCAAAAGTTTTATTGTTAGACGAACCTCTATCTAATTTAGATACTAGGTTACGTCTTAAAATGAGAGGCGAGATACGTCGTATTCAAAAAAAAACCAAAATTACTGCTATTTTTGTAACTCATGATCAAGAGGAAGCTATGTCTATTAGCGACCAAATTTATGTTATGAATAAAGGTTGCATTCAACAAAAAGATATTCCGCAAAATATTTATAATAATCCAATGAATTTATTTGTATCTTCTTTTATAGGTTCTCCTCAAATTTCTGTTTTTAATGGAAAAATTATTAAAGGAAAAGTTCAGATTGGTTCTCGAGTGATTTTTACTAATGATAAATGGAAAGATATAGAAAAAGAAGTTTATATAGCTATTCGTCCAGAAAATTATATATTTACTCCTAAAGAAGGAGTTTTAGAGGTAGAAGGAATTGCGGTAGAAAATATTGGTAGAGAAATATTTTTATTAGCTAAACATTTTGATTCTATACATAATAATTTTAAAATTTTAATAACTTCAGAAAACCAAAATAATATTAATTTATTGAATGTTAATAATAAAAAATTTAATTTTAATTTTAAAAAAGATAAAATTTTTATTTTTGATAAATTAGAAGGTAATAGGGTTTTATAAAGTGTTCGATACTATAAGAACTAAGAATTATAAACATTGGTGTTATTTAACTCCAGCGCTATTCATTTTAATGATTTTCACTTTTTTTCCTTTAGTACAAACTTTTATTATTTCTTTAAGTGAATATAATAAATTTAGTGATTATTTTGATATTAAAACTTTATTTAGTTTAGATAATTATAAAAATATTTTTAAAGATGTAGAATTTACTACAGCATTATTTAACACTTTAATATTAGTTTGTTTTACTGTTCCTATTTCTCTATTTATTTCTTTATTAATCGCATTATCATTAAATAATGTAAGCAAATTGTTTTTTAAAAATTTATTTAAAACCTTTTTTTTCTTCCCATTGCTTTCTAATACAGTCATTATGGGTATGGTATTTAGTGTAGTTTTTTATTATAACTTTAATATTGATAATCAACCACAGGGTTTATTTAATCGTTTTTTAATTTTTTTAAACCTTTCTCCTAGGAATTGGGTTAGCGCTACAGCTCCTTATTGTAATAAAATTTTTGCTTTGATTGTATATAATGTTTGGTCTCGACTTTCTTTTAAAATTTTTGTTTTTTTTATTGCTTTGCAAAATATTAATAAGTCTTATTATGATGCTGCCAAAATAGATGGTGCTTCACGTTTAAATATTTTTCTAAAAATTACTTTACCTTTAATAATGCCGATTATTTTTTATCAGTTTATTATCGAAATGATGGAAATGTTTAAAGAATACGAATCTATTATAGGAGTTTTTGGTAATAATAATGATTATAAGATTAGAACTATTGTGGCTTATATTTACGCTCAATCATCTGATTTGTCGTATAATTCTTATTCTAAAGGAGCAACAGCAGCAATAATTTTATTTTTCATATCAGTATTATTTACTGTTATAAGTTTTTATATTTCTAAAAAAACAAATTCTTTAAGGTATCATATAAATGAATAAAAATAAAATTTTTCTGTTTGTTAATGAAATATGGAATCAATTAAAAATACAATATAAAAAAATTAAATACTTGTCTATTTTAAAATATTTTTTTTTATTTTTAGTTTCATTGGTTTTAATTTTCCCCTTTTTTTTAATGTTTAATTTTTCTTTAAAAAGTAATGAAGAAATAATAGAAAATAGTATTTTATCTTTACCTAAATGTTGGTATAATTTTGATAATTATCGAAAAGCTTATGAGTTTTTTAATTTTTTTCGATATTTCTTAAATACTTGTATTATGGTTTTTTTTTCTACATTATTAGGAACTTTATGCTGTATTTTGACTGCTTTTGCTTTAAGTATGTTTAATTTTCGTTCTAAAAGCATCATTATATCTTTATTAATTTTAAGTTTAATGATTACTAGCGAAACTTTAGTATTAACTAATTATCGTACAGTTTCTAGTTTAGGGATGGTTAATAACGGTAAAGGTTCTGATTTGCCAGGAGGCGTTTATTTCGCTATGGTTTTACCTTATATCGTTAATGTTGTTCATATATTAATTTTAATTAAAACTTTTAAAATTATTCCAAAAGAATTATATTATACAGCTAAAATAGACGGAACTACTGATTGGCAGTATTTGTGGAAAATTTTGGTACCTATAACCAAAGGAACTCTTTTAATTACTATAATTTTTCGTATAGTTGCCGCTTGGAATGCTTATTCATGGCCAGAATTAGTAGGTGGTGAAATGTTAACTAATATGTCTCGTAAAAAGTTTAATAACGAAACAGGAATTGATGAAGTTAATGTGCAAATGGCGGTGGCTGTTTTGATTAATTTACCTTTATTTTTTATTTTTGTATTTTTTAAAAAGTACATTGTTTCTGGGGATAATAGCAGTGGCATTAAAGGTTAAATTCAGAAATAAATTACATAAATGGGTAGATATATCGATTATTATCACTATATTTATTTTTATATTTATTTTTATTTTAATATTAAATTTTTTTAAAACTCCTAATAATAATCAAAAAATTTCGCAACAATATAAAACAATAGAAGAGTTTTTTAAACAAAATCCGAACAAAGATCAACAAAAAAATATTTTCTCTACACAAACAGAAAATAAAGTTAAAATTCTTTTTTGGCATAATTTATACCCTGAAGAAGAAAAAATTTTGGCTCAAGTTATTACAGATTTTCAACAAAAATATCCTAATATCGAAGTATTAGCTACCAATAAAGGAAATTGGAATCAAATTATTAAAAGTGTAACTAATTCTCTACCAGTGAATAAACAACCGCATTTAGTGGTATCTTATCCTGATCATGTTGAATCTTATTTGAGATCTAATAAAGTGGTAGATTTAAGTCATTTTATGAAATTTGATCAAGATTATAAAGACAATATAGAATCAAAATTGTTTTATATTTTTAAAAATGAAGAAGAATCACCTTCTTACTATTTACCTTTCTTAAAAACAACAGAAATTATGTTTTATAATAAAGAAATTTTAAAAGAAATTTATGCTGAATGCTCAGATTTGATAAATCCAGAAGGTGAATTTATAAAACCAATTTTATATTGGGAAGATATAGAGAAAATATGCAAATCATTAAAAGAGAAAAAGCCACAAGCAGATTTTGTACCAATAATATCCGAGAGTGAAGCTAATTTAATAATTTTGAATTATAGACGAAAAATCGGATCAAATGCATTTCCGAAAAAATATCATGAAGCTGAGTTGTTATTGAAAAACCCTCAGTTGCTTGATGAGACAATTCAATATTTTAAAGAACATTTTTATAATAAAAAATATTTATCCACAACCGCTTTAAATCAACAAAATACACCACTTAAAGAATTATTTTTTAAACAAAAAAGCGCTATGTTTATCTCTTCTTCTCGAAGAATTAATAATTTTTTCCGAATAAATTTTAAAATGGGGTTAAGTTCTATTCCTATTATACAAACAGATTCCTCATCACAAAGTGAAAATATGCCAAAATTTTTTTCACAAGGTTCTAATATTAATTTATTTTATTCTTCTAATAGAAACGAAATGATAGCTTCTTGGTTATTTTTAAAATATTTAATTTCTGCAGAAGTATATCAAAAATTTTTCGATAGCAAAGGCGGCTTGTGTCTAACTATAAAAGATTTAAAAGACCAATTAGAAGACAGATATTCATCTATTGAACAAGGTCAATTATCACAACAGAATATTAATCCAAAGAAACATCTAATACAAATTGATTATGAAAAATTTATACTTAAGATTAACGAAAACGATTTTTTTATTATTCCTTGTTTTGAAAAGTCTTTTATTTTTAGAATTTTATTGCAAGAATTATTTATTCGAATTTTATCACTGGAAATGAATGACAAATTTTACAATCAAACTAAACAACAATTATTTGATGAAGCTTATCAAAGATTTAAGAATGTTTGATATTTATTTTTAACAAAATTTTAATAGAATAAAAAAAAGAAAGAATTACTATATAATGAATTATATTAAAGAGCAAATTGAAAAATTCGAAACTATCATTATTCATGGTCATATAAGGCCAGATGGCGATTGTTATGGTTCTCAGCTAGGATTAAAAGATATTATTCTTAGTAGTTATCCTAGTAAAAAAGTTTATGCAGTAGGAGAAACAAATCCTAAGTTGGAATTTTTAGGAAAAATGGATTTAATTACTGATCAAGTTTATAAAAAATCTTTAGTATTTGTGGTAGATTGCGGTCAAAGTAATGTTATTAGTGATTGTAGATATAAATTAGGAAAAGTTATTATTCATATAGATCATCATTTATTAATTGAAACTATCGGGAATTATCAATGGGTAGATAGTTCTTTTTCTTCTTGTTCCGAAATGATTTATCATTTAAAAGAAAAATTAAATTTAAAATTAAGTCCTCAGGGAGCTATTCCTATATATGTTGGGATGTCGACTGATACTGGATCTTTTTCTTTCGAAAGAGTTAATTCAGAAACATTTCGTATTATTTCTCAATTATTAAAAGATTATAATTTTAATGTAGCTGATATTAATCAAAAAATAAATGAAACCAAAATTAATCTTTTAAAATTTAAAGGTTATGTATGTAATAATTTTCAGACTGAACAAGGGTTAATTTACATTAAAATTTCAGATGATATCCTGAAAGAGTTGGATTTAAATATTAAAGAAGTTTTCGAACAAATTTCAATTTTGAGTAATATTGAAGGTTTTCCAGTTTGGGCTTTTATTAAACAATTAAACCCAAATGAATGGAAAATTAGTATTCGTTCCTCTGGTCCTCGAATTTCTCATATTGCTCGTAAATTCGGCGGAGGTGGACATGAACGCGCTTGTGGTATAATCGTGTTTAGCGAAGAACAAGTAAATCAAGTATTATCATTAATAAAGGAATCAATTTATCAATTTAATAATTAAGGTAAAAAAAATACATAAATGGAGGCGGTAATGTTTGCGGAAGAAGATACTATTGCAGCAATAGCGACTCCTTTAGGTACAGGTAGTATTAGCGTTATTAGAGTAAGTGGCCCTCAAGCGATTAAAAATATTAGTAAAATTTTTTCTAGTAAAAATTCTCAAAAAATTTTATCTCAAGTTAATTCGCATACAGTTCATCATGGTTTTATTTTGGATCAAAAACAAGAAATTTTGGACGAAGTTTTAATTACTATTTTTAAAAAACCTACTTCGTTCACCGGAGAGGATGTCGTAGAAATTTCAGGACATGGCGGTATTCTAGTAACAAAATTATTACTTGAAAGGGTTTTATCTACAAATATTAGAATAGCTCAACCAGGAGAATTTAGCAAAAGAGCTTTTTTAAATGGAAAAATAGATTTAATTCAGGCAGAAGCCATTATGGATTTAATTACGTCTAAAAATAAAAATGCAGTTAAAATAGCTAATTCAGGATTACAAAAAAAAACTTCACAATTAATTAAAAAATTTAATGATGAAATTTTAAGTTTAATTGGACAAATAGAAGTTAATATTGATTATCCAGAATATGAAGATATTCCTGTAATGACTAATAAAATCATTTTGCCTAAAATTAAACTTTTAATAAAACAAATTAATTTAATTTTAAAAAATTTTAACAAGATTAACTTATTAAAAGAAGGGATAAAAGTTGTTATTATTGGCAAACCTAATGTTGGTAAATCTAGTTTATTAAATACATTATTAGAAAAAGAAAGAGCTATTGTTTCTGATATCGCAGGAACTACGAGAGATTTTGTAGATGTTCAAATTACTATTAATGGGATAACTTTGAATTTAATAGATACTGCTGGTATTCGAGAAACCATTGATCCTTTAGAAAAAATGGGGGTTGAAAATACAAAAAAACTTTTATCCGAAGCGGATTTAGTTTTATTAGTTTTAGATCAAAATAGTTATTTAACATCAGAAGATAAAATTCTTCTGGATTTAACGCGACAACATGTTAGAATTATAGTTGCTAATAAATCAGATTTACCTTCTGTAATGAAAATTAATTTAAAAGAAGAAATTATTTTTATTTCCAACAAAACAAAAAAAGGCATTGAATATCTAAAACAAAAAATTTTAAAAATTTTTCATTTAGATTATTTAGAAGAACAAGATTTTAATTATTTTTTGAATATTCGTCATATACAACAATTAAAAATCGCTTTGAAAGCTTTAAAAATAGTCCAACGAGATATTATTAAAGAAATTCCGATTGATATGCATACGATATATTTAAAGGAAGCTTTTTCTGCTTTGGGCGAAATTTTAGGGTATAAAACAGACGAATGTTTACTTAATGAATTATTTTCTAAATTTTGTTTAGGTAAATAAAGAATTTGATTTTGTTTTTTATTTATTAAATTTAATATACTCTTTAATAGGATAATATCACAATTATTTTTTTTCGATCATTTCTTATAATAGTTATTTTATATATAAAAAACAAAAATAAAAAATATATGAGGGAGAAATTATGAATATTAACATTAAAGTCGGAGTTGATTTTGAGCAAAAATTTCCTGTAGGCATCACTCCTTTAAATTTAATAGAACAAAAATTAATATTTTTTAAAAAACCACCTATAGCTGCTTTATTTAATCGACAGTTAATAGAATTAAATCGAAATTTAACAGAAGATGGCACTTTAGAGTTTTTAACTAATGAAGATCCTCAATCTTTAGAAATTTTAAATCATAGCACGGCTCATTTAATGGCTCAAGCTATTACAAGAATTTTTCCTCATGCTCTTTTAACTATTGGTCCTACTATTAAAGAAGGTTTTTATTATGATATTGATTTCGGAGATTCTTTGATTTCGCAAAAAGATCTGATCCAAATAGAAAAAGAAATGTATAAAATCGTAGACGAAAAATTGGATATTAATCGTAAAGAAATTAGTTATGAGGAATCTAAAAAATTATTTGCACATAATCCTTATAAAAAAATTATTTTGGATAAAATCAAAGATAATGTTATTAGTATTTATACACAAGGTGAATTTTATGATCTTTGTCGTGGAATTCATCTAATCAATACTAGTATGATTAAAAATTTTAAACTTCTTAAAATTTCAGGTTCTTATTTTCAGGGCAATGCGAATAATAAAAGTTTGATAAGGATTTATGGTATTTCTTTTTTTAATAAGCAAAAATTACAAGATTATTTACATTTATTACAAGAAAGAACTGATAGGGATCATAAAAATATTAATAAAGAACAAAACTTATTTATGCTTAATCCTGAAGTAGGAGCGGGATTACCTTTTTGGTTACCAAAAGGGGCCACTATTCGTCGTATTATAGAAAGATATATTATTGATAAAGAAATCGCAAATAATTATCAACATGTATATACACCTATTTTAGCTAATACAAAATTATATGAAAAATCAGGTCATTTACAACTTTATAAAGATAATATGTTTCCTATTATGTCTTTTCCTAATGAAGAAAATTTGGTTTTACGCCCAATGAATTGTCCTCATCATATGATGATTTTTAAACAACAATTACATAGTTATAAAGAACTACCCATTAAAATTGCTGAGTTAGGAATGATGCATCGTTACGAGCATTCAGGCGCGATAGCTGGTTTACAAAGAGTAAGGGAAATGACTTTAAACGATGCGCATATTTTTATTACTGAAGATCAAATTAAAGAAGAATTTATTAAAATTATTAATTTAATTTTGGAAGTATATAAAGATTTTGATATTACTGAATACTATTTTAATTTAAGTACACGAGATATAAACAATAAAAATAAATATTTTAACGATGATTATATGTGGCATAAAGCAGAATCAATTTTAAAAAATATTTTAAAAGAATTGAATTTAGAATATAAAGAAATCATGGGTGATGCTGCTTTTTACGGTCCTAAATTAGATGTTCAGGTATTAACAGCTTTAGGTCATGAACAAACTTTATCTTCTGTACAGTTAGATTTTTTATTACCTCAACGTTTTAATTTAAATTACATTGGTAAAGATAACACAAAACATCATCCGATTTTAATTCATCGAGCTATTATTTCTACTATGGAAAGATTTGTAGCTTATTTAATTGAAAAAAATAAAGGTGTTTTACCATTATGGTTAGCCCCTATACAAGTAATTTTAATTCCTGTAAATAATCATTTATTTTTAGAATATGTTCGTAATATAAAATCAATTTTAATACAAAATAATTTTCGTGTGGAAATTAATGATAAAGATGCAAGTTTAGCATTTAAAATTAGAGAAGCGCAAAAAGCAAAAATACCTTATCAAATTGTTGTCGGAGAAAAAGAAATAAATAGTAATATATTGACTGTACGTCGTTATCAATGTAAAACCAAAGAAGAAATAAATTTAAGTGATTTTATTCAACATTTAAACGAAATAATTATAGCTAAAAAATAAAAAATTATTAATAGCTATTATAAATTAATTTATTTTAATCTTATCTAAGTAAATATTAGATTTTTTGAGGTTATTAAAAATCAAAAGTTTTTCTGCATATTGGATAAAATTTTTTGTTGGATATTTTGATAATCTTGGATTGTTAGTTTAGATTTTTTTGTAAAAAACTGAAACTTAATTTCATCTGAAGAAAAACGTGGAATCAAATGCACATGATAATGAAAGATCGTTTGCCCAGCTACAAGTCCATTATTATTAATTATATTTAATCCTTGAGCATTAAAAGTTTTCATTAAAACTTTACTCATTTTTTGAACTATTCTAAATAGATGAGAAAAAATATTTTCAGGCACTTCTTGAATATCGATGTATTGTTTTTTAGTAACAACTAAAGTATGACCTTTTGTAATTTGTGCAATATCTAAAAAAACTATTACTATATCATCTTCATAAAGAATGTAACTCGAAATTTCCTTTTTAATTATTTTTGTAAAAATGTTAGACATAATCTATTATTACAATTCCTTTTTTAATTGATATTTAATTAAATGTTTTTAAGAAAATAAAATTTAAACAATTAAAAAAATTTTTTTAAATACCAAAAGAAAAAAATTTCATAAAACTATTCAATTCATATTTATTTTTATTTTTAACAAATTTAAAATAAATATTCACATTAATATACCAGATATCCCTTAATTTTCCTATTCCAGGTGCGACTTTAAAATAACTTTTAGCAAAAGTCACTCTCGTATTTAACAATGTATTTATATTTTTAATTAAAATTTTTTTATTTTGATTATCAAATTTAATATTTTCATCTTGATATACTATATGAGAGTTCATTATAATTTGTTTTTTGATATCTTCATAGGAACTTCCTAAAATATAAGAAAAATATTTCAACTTTTTTAATTTTTTATTCGTCATTATACATTCATTAAAATCCCATTTGAACTCATTAATGTTATTTTCCTTATTTTCTATTTTGTGTTCTATTATAAAACTATTTTTTGTTTTGTATAAAGCTTGTAAGATTAATAAAGTAATCAATAGAATTATATTGATAAAAAAAAATTTTGTTTTCTTATAAATTTTGTCATTTATTTAAATACCGTTCTAATACATATGTAACAAATTATTAACATTAAAGTTTTGTTTATTAAAAAAAAATTTTATTAAAATTTATTTTAAATTTGTTTGATTATTATATTTATTTTTATATTTTTAATTTATTAATTTAGCAAATAATATTTTTTTGAATTAGATTTTATTTTGTCGGATATAAGATATATATTTTTATTTTTTTGTCAATTATTTGATTTCGAATATTAACAATTATTTTAGAGATAAATATTTTGGTTTAAATAAATATAATTCGTAAAGTTATCATTATTTTTATAATTAATAAATGATTTATAACAATAAAAATGAATCAAAATTATATGTTATATTAAGTTTTTTGATTTTTTTTTTAAAATTTTTATCCTACTTATTTTTTTGGTTAAAAATACATAAAATTAAACTTTTATGGGATATAATATAGTTTTTATAACAAAATAGCTACAGCTACAGCATAATTTTCGCTATGGGAAATAGAAATTATTATAGAATCTTTTTTATGTTTATGTTTAACATATGGGAAACTTTTTGTTTCATCATTTAGAATAGCCCAATCACTGTAATTATTTTTCAAATTACCTATTTGATAAGCTTTAAAGATAGCTTCTTTAGCAGCCCAACGACCAGCTAAAAAATTATATTTTCTTTTAAGATTTTTAATTTTATTATAAATATTGTATTCTAAATGTGACAAAATATGTTTCGCTATTTGTTCAATTTCACTTTTTTTGATGCGATCGATTTCAATTAAATCAATTCCTATATTTTTCATAATTATCAAAAAACTCCTTGAAAATTTTTTCTTTTTTTACATTATTAATTTGTTACAATAAAACTTATTAATTTTTTTGATTTACATAAGTTATTTAATTTGATTTTAAAATTAAAAAATACTGATTTTTAATTTCAAGTTATCAATTTGTTGTTGTTTAACGATATTTTTAATTAGATTTTCGAAATTAAGTTTAAATTAAATTTAAAGCAGATGAATTGGCTCAATTTATTAATAAAAATTTTTTATTAAAATATTCATGATATTAATGATTTTAAAATTTTATATAATTCATTTTCATTTATTATAGGAATTTGTAAAATTTGAGCTTTAGTTAGTTTTGAACCACTGTGTTCACCGTAAATTAAGTAATTAGTTTTTTTTGTCACATAATTTGTTATTTTTGCTCCATATTTTTCTAGCATTGCAGAAAGTTTTTTTCTAGAATAAAGTTTAAAAATACCTGTTAAAACAATTTTTTTTTGAAAGAAAAAATTATTTTTTGGTAATGTATTATGTTCAGTTGTAAAAAACTTTAAACCATGTTGTTTTAACAATAATATTTCCTCTAAATTATCATGATCTTTAAAATATTCTTGAATACTTTTAACTATTTCATAACCTATTTCGTGAATTTTTAATAATTTTTCTTTTGTTGCTGTTTGTAAATCTTCAATATTTACAAAGTGTTGAGTTAATATTTTTGCTATTTTTGAACCTACATGTCTAATTCCTAAAGCGAAAAGGATATTTTCAAAAGTTTGATTTTTACTTTTTTCTATAGCTTCTAAAATGTTATTAATTTTTTTAGTTTGAAATCCAGGTAATTTTATTAATTGCGATCTGAATTTTTTTAATAAGTATAAATCGGATATTTTTGTAATTAATTTTTGTTGAAAAAATAATCTTATAGTTTGTTCACCTAAAATACGAATATCCATTGCTTCTCTTGAAGCAAAATGAATTATTTTTTGTATTTTTTTTTCATCGCAATTTTTATTGTAACAAAAATAATTAATTTCATTATGATGTTTAGTTAAAGGAAAGCGACAAAAAGGGCAATGGTTAATCATCGTAAAAGGGAGTTGATTAATTCTTTTGTTTTTGATTACTTTAAGAATTTCAGGAATAATCGACCCAGATTTATGAACTAACACAAAATCATTTATTCTAATATCTTTTTTTTGAATATAATCAAAATTATGCAAATTAGCATTAGAAATCAAACTACCGCCAATCATTACAGGTAATAATTTAGCGACAGGCGTAATAGAACCCGTACGACCTAATTGAAAAGTTATATCTTGCACAATAGTTTCGTTTTGTGGAGAATTAAATTTATAAGCAACAGCCCATTTAGGGAATTTACTAGTATAACCTATATACGAGTGTAAATTTAAATTATTTATTTTAACTACTACTCCGTCTATGTTATAATCAAGTTTTGGTTTTAGTTTTTCGTATTTTTTAATTTGAGATAATAATTCTTCAAAAGAATTTATTATTTTATAATGAGGATTAATATTAAAACCAAGTTTTTGTAAAAATTCTAGAGCATCTTTTTGAGTTGTAATATATTTTGGAGGATTAACAAGAGTATAAATAAACGAAAATAAATTACGTTTTTCTGTTATATTTGAATTTAATTGTCTTAAAGTGCCAGAAGCGGCATTACGAGGATTAGCAAATAATTTTTTATTTTGTTTTTGTTGTTGTCTATTTAATTCCTGAAAAGATTCATGATTAAAAAGAATTTCTCCTCTAACCTCTAAATCTATCTTTTGAGTTAATTCAAGAGGAATATTTTTGATAGTTTTAACATTATGTGTAATTATTTCTCCAATATGACCATTTCCTCTAGTAATGCCTTGTGTTAATATACCTTTTTTGTATTTTAAACTAACAGCTACTCCATCAATTTTCAGTTCAGTAATAAAATTACAATGAGAATACTTTTTCAAAATGTTAAAAAAAAAAGTTTTTAACTCTTTCTCTGTAAAAACATTATTTAAAGATAACATAGGAACATCATGAGGAATTTTAGCAAATTTAGGATTTAAAAAATCATTAATATTAGAAGTAGGACTATAAGATAATTTGTAATTAGGATATTTTTTTTCTAATGTTAATAATTCTCTAAATAAAGCATCATACTGTTGATCTGTTAAATGTGTTTTATTTAATTGATAATATTCATAATTTGCTTTTTTAAGTTCATCAGTTAATAATTTTATTTTTTTTTTGATTTCTATATTCATGATAAATTATTTTTTATTCTATTTATATTAAAAATAATTTTTAATATATCAATTAATTTTTTATAAAATAAAAAAGAATTTGTGTTACATATTTTCTAAAATAGGAACACCTAAAATTTTCAAACCTTCTTTTAAAATTATATTCACAGCATTTATTAATGAAAGATTGGCTTTTTGTAAAAGCTTATCATTAACTAAAATTTTTTCTTTAGTGTAAAATTGGTTACTTTTTTTTGCTAATTCTAAAAGGTAACGTGCTAAAATACTAGGCATATTTTTTTCTTTAGTTTTTTCAAGAATTATGTTAAAATTATCTATCAATCGAATTAGAATTAAATAATGTGGTTTTATATAGTATAAATTCAAAGATTCCCAATCTTTTATAATTCGAAGATCTGTTGGTTGAGATTTTTTAATGACAGAATTTAAACGAACAATTGAATATTGTAAATAAGGTCCTGTATCACCCTCGAATTGTAACATTTTTTTAAAATTAAATTCAATATCCAATTGTCGATCGTATTTTAAATCATTAAAAATTATAGCTCCTATAGCTATTTTATGAGCTATTTGATTTATTTTTTCTAAATTTAAATTAGGATTTTTTTGGTGAATAATTTTACGTGCTTCTTGTTCTGTTTGTTCAATGATATCTATTAATTTATAGTTGTTATTTTTACGGGTAGAAATTTTCATATTGTTTACTAATATTAATCCAAAATTAACATGAAATAATTGTAAATTATAACCCATTTTTTCTATTATTTTTTTTAATTGTTTGAAATGTAATTTTTGTTCATTACCCGCGACATAAAGACATTTATAAAATCTAAATTTTTTATAACGGTATATTACACAAGCTATATCTCTTGTTAAATATAAACTACTACCATTATCTTTTTGAATTAATGCTGTAGGCAATTCATCTAAAGGCATAATATAAGCTTTTTTATCTAATAAAATTAATTTTTTTTCTTTTAATTCTTTAATAATGTCTGAAATAAAATTTTGAAAAAAAGATTCGCCTGTGTAATAATCAAAATTAACATTTAATAAAGAATAAATTTTATTAAATTCTTGTAAAGATATTTTTTTAAACCATTTCCATAATTTAGTAATATCTACTTGTTTTTGTTCTAACTTTAAAAAAATTTCTTTAGCTTCATCATTTAATTTAGGATTTTTTTCTACTTCTTGATGAAAACGAACATAAAGTTTTTGTAGTTCATTAATTGGGTCTTTTAAAATAATTTCTTTTTTACCCCATTTTTGGTAAGCTAAAATCATTTTGCCAAATTGAGTCCCCCAATCTCCTAAATGATTGATGCTAATTACATTAAAACCTAACTTTTGATAAATTTTTTTTAAAGCATTTCCGATTACGGTAGAACGCAAATGTCCTATTGAAAAATTTTTGGCAATATTAGGCGATGAATAATCAATGATAATAGTTTTGTCATTTTTTTCTTTTTGACAGTATTGATCTTTCTTTTTTAAAACATCATTTAAAATAAATGAATTTATTTTTGAATAATTTATTTTGATTTTACAAAATGAGTTTTGTAAAAATATTCTATCTATTTCAGGAATGACTTCTATTTCTTGACGTAAATATGTGAAAATTTGTTCTATGTTTGTTTTAAAATTTTGTTGATAAGGATATAAAGGTACATAAAAATCAAACAAATCATTTTTAAAATTAGTTTTAATTATAAATGTTACATTATATTTATTTTTTAATTTTTGTTCAATTTTAGTTTTGATTTTTTGCAAGTACATAAAATAATGTCCTTTTTATGGTAATATAATTTTAAAATTTTAATTTGCGATTTTTTGTTATATTAAATTGTCTAATTTTTGTTTAAAATGTTTGGACAGTGGAATTTCGAATTGTAAATTTTTCATTGTAATAGGATGAGTAAAACTTAATTTTTTAGCATGTAATAAAGGTAAAGATATTTCTTGTTCTTTTTTCCCGTATAATAAATCTCCGCAAATAGGATGTTTAAGATAAGCTAAATGTGTTCGAATTTGATGTGTCCGACCTGTTTCTAAATTAATTTCTAATAAGGAATAATTTTTAAATCTTCTTAAGGTATGAAAATGAGTAATTGAATTTTTTCCATTAGGATGAATTGCCATTTTAACACGATTTATACTATCTCTTGTGATAGGTAAATTAATAGTTCCTTTGATTGCTAAAAAACCTTCAATTAAAGCCCAATAAATTTTTTTGATTTTTTTTTCTTTTAATAAAATTTGCATTTGATTAATTATCGATTCTGTTTTGCCTATTATCATTAAACCTGTTGTATCTTTATCTAAACGATGAATAATCCCTGGTCTACTACCACTTAATTTTCTTAAACAAGGAATTTGATACAATAATCCATTGATTAAAGTGATTCCTTTATAATTTGAAGATGGATGTACAATTAAATTATGAGGTTTGTTAATTATAACTAAATAATCATCTTCGTAAATAATTTGTAAATTTAAATTAATAGGTTCTAAGGGATTCAAAACTATAGATTGAGAAATTGGTTTGATTATAACTTTATCATTTTCTTTTAATAAAAAACTTTTTTTACTGACTATTTTATTATTAATCAAAATTTTTTTTTTATTAATCAAAGATTGACATTTATTTCGGCTTAAATTAATTTTTTGTGCCAAAAAAATATCCAAACGTATATCATTTTCCATATAATCTATTGTAAATTCTTGCATCATCATAACTTAAACTTTTCAACTTATTTTTTGATTAAAGTTGGATTTGTATTTTATTCATAATTATAAATTTTATTTAATTTGATTCAATATTATTTTTTGTTTCTTTTTCGAACTCTTGATTTTTTTAATTAATTGTTTTTTATTGAATTATTTTGGATATTCGAGGAATGTTCTTCTTCTTTGTTAGTATTATTTTCTTGAGCAATATTTTGCGATTGCACGATGTCTTTTGTCTTATTTTGAACTTCTTTTTTTAATTCTAATTCTTTTTTTTCTTTTTCATACCAACTTATATTGCCAGTTTGATGTATTTCTTCAATATCTTTTTTAGAGAGAGTTTCTACTTCTAATAAATATTCAGAAATCCGAACTAAAGTTTCTTTATTTTCTAGAATAATTTTTTTAGCTTGTTCATAACAATTAGAAATAATATCTTGAATTGCTTGATCAATTTCTAAAGCTTTATGATCAGAAAAATTTTTTTGAAAATTTTCCTCATCTTTACCGAATTGAGTTAATCCTAAAACACTCATTCCGAATTTTGTAACCATTGTTTGAGCAATTTTGGTTGCTTGGCGAAAATCTTCATAAGCTCCATTTGAAATATCATCTAAGAATAATTCTTCCGCAGCTCTTCCTCCTAAACAAACAATAATGTCAGCTAACAATTGTTTTTTAGATAAGAAAAAAGTTTCATTTTCATGCAACATTAAATTATAACCACCTGCGTTACCTCTCGGGATAATAGTTATTTTTTGTACTTTCTTAGCCTCAGGAAGTGTTAAACCTATAACCGCGTGACCAGCTTCATGATAAGCTACTAATTTTTTTTCTTTTTGAGAATATTTGCGGCTTTTTTTAGCTGGCCCTATTAAAATACGATCTAACGCTTCACTTATTATTTTTTTATTAATTAAAGGAATATTTTGGCGAGTAGCTAATAAAGCAGCTTCATTAAGAATTCCTTCTAATTGAGCACCGCTAAAACCAGGTGTTTGTTTTGCTAATTCTTCAAGATCAACTTCAGGAGATATTTTTTTATTTGCAGCGTGTAATTTCAAAATTGCTTCACGATCTTTAACGCTAGGTAAACTTACTATAAATTGACGATCAAAACGTCCTGGTCTTAGAATTGCAGAATCTAATAAATTAGGTTTATTAGTAGCAGCAATAACAATTACTCCAGTGTTTTGATTATAACCATCTAATTCAATTAATAATTGATTTAAAGTTTGTTCTTGTTCGCTATTACCTTGAAACATTCCTCTTTTTCGCGCTAAAGTTTCGATTTCGTCAATAAAAATAATACAAGGAGCATTTTTTTGCGCCATTTGGAATAAATTTCTAATACGAGCAGCTCCTAAACCTATAAACATTTCGACAAATTCCGAACCAGAAACTGCGAAAAAAGGAACATTAGCTTCTCCAGATAAAGCTTTAGCTAATAAAGTTTTTCCTGTTCCAGGAGGACCTGATAATAGAATTCCTTTAGGCATTCTAGCCCCCATATCAAAATATTTTTGCGGATTTTTTAAAAAATCAACAATTTCTTGTAATTCTTCTTTTTCTTCTTCAGCTCCTGCGATATCTTTGAAACTAATTTTAGATTTTTCTGTTGTTGTTTTTTTATTTTGTATTTTGTTGCTACTGTATTTTTCGGAAATTTGATCTATGAATTGACCAGCTGTTTCCTTAATCATTTTATACATTGCCCAAATGATATATATCCACATGCACATATTTAAAGCAGTTATAAGAGGGCCAAAACCATGCCATGGTTCTATAATTTTAGGTGATTTAAGAATAATAGTATTCATTATCTAATATTTTTCTTTCTTAAGTTTTATATTTTTGATATTAATTCATTGAAAAATTAATTTAAATATTTTGAGATTTTTTTTAATATTTATATTTATTGTTGCATTTTGTAAAAATTAATCAAATTTTCCATTATTATACGATATGTTGCTGCATCAACAGGATATATTTTTTTTGTTTGTATTTGATTACTGTTATTTTCACTATATGTTACTTCGAAATATTTATAATATTGATCTAATTCTCCTGGTTGAATACTTGTAATTATTTTAGATTCGTTAGAACCAAAAGGTTTATATTGGAGCATTTCTACAATACTATTTGTTTCGTAATTTTTTTTTTGATATATGTCATTTAAACTCCAAAAAAAACCTATCATAATAATAGTTATTAATAAATGTTTTAATTTGATATTTTTCCAATTAAAATTAAATGGTAATTTTTTCATAAAATATTTCCTCTTTGTCCATAAATAAATTTAACCAATCAAATTCCTAAAAATTTTTGCCTATTCAAATACTTTTTTAATTAATAATACTTATATTCATATAAGGACGTAAAACCTCAGGTATTGTAATGCTACCATCTTCATTTTGATAATTTTCCAAAATAGCTAATAAAGTTCTTCCTACTGCTAACGCAGAACCATTTAGAGTATGAACATAATCTTTTTTATTTGTATGTTCTGTAATAAATTTAATGTTGGATCTTAAAGATTGAAAATTTTCAGTATTACTAATAGATGCTATTTCTAGATATTTTTTTTGACTAGGTAGCCATACTTCTAGATCATAAGTTTTGGTTGCATTAAAACCTAAGTTAGCTGTAGATAAAGTCATAATACGATAAGGTAATTTTAATTTTTTTAAAATTGATTCCGAATCTTTTAACATTTGTTCTAATACAATATAAGAAGAAGAAGGTTCAGCGAATTGAACTAATTCTACTTTATTAAATTGTTTTTGACGTAAAATACCTCGATGATCTCTTCCTGCCGCTCCTACTTCTTGTCGAAAACAAGTTGTATAACCAACATATTTGATTGGTAATTTTTTGATATTTAAAATTTCTTGACGATGAAGATTAATTAAAGGAACTTCTGCCGTGGGATTTAAATACCAATTTTGTTTTTTTAAATCTAATTTAAAAATTTCTTCTTCGAATTTAGGTAATTGTCCCGTTCCTAACATAGAATCTTTATTCACAATAAAAGGAGGGATGATTTCTTGATAACCATTATGAATATGACAATCTAACATAAAATCTATTAATTTTCTTTCTAACAAAGCTCCTATTCCTTTTAACACTACGAATTTACTACCTGTTATTTTTGTTGCTCTTTTGAAATCTAAAATACCTAATTTGGTTCCTAATTCTACATGATCTTTATGGATAAATTTTTTTGAAAAATTTTGTTCAGAACGATAAATTTCTAAATTATCTTCTTCTTTAGTTCCATAAGGAACTGAATCATGTGGAATATTTGGCGTATTTATTAAAATATTTTGAATTTTTTCTTCTATTTTTACTAATTGTTCTTCTATTTTTTTTAAATATTTTTTAGAATTTTTTTCTTTTTCTATCAATTCTTTAATTTCTTTTTGTTCTTGACTTGATATTTCTATAGAATGAGAGAAATTATTTTTATGATGTCTTATTTTATCTATTTGAGACAAAAAATTTTTACGCGATTTGTCTAAATTTATCAATTCTTTAAGATATTTGTAATTACCCTGCCTTTTTTCTAATTTTTTAATAACTAAATTTATATTTTGAAGCACAAATTTTAAATCTAACATTGCATTAACCTTTATTCAATAATTTTTTTAATTCGAATTAATAATTTTAAATAGTTTATATATTAGGTATTAGAGAAAAAATAACATCAGCTTTTTAAAATTAGAATATTGTATTTTTTATAAAAATAAAAATAAGATAAAAAATTTTAAATTTAATTATGAACATTTTTTTATTTATTTAATTATTAAATTTAAATATCATTAAATTTAAGTTTATTTGATGTTATTGAATACTTTAGCGAAATTAGATTTATTACGAGATACAAAATTTGAATGATAAATTCCTTTTGATAAACCTTTATCTAATTTTTTATTAATTAAATTTAAAAGAAACAAAGCTTGTTGTCGATCTACATTGGAACTAGCTATTTTGAATTTTTTAATAGCGGTTCTAACCGAAGATTTAAAAGCAGCGTTTTTTTTTCTTCTTTTTTCATTTGTTTTTGCACGTTTTTTTTGTTGTTTTGTATTTGCCATTATTTTTTACCATATTCTCTTTCGATTTTTTTGTTATTTTATTTAGAAATATTTTATATCTACATTTTATATTAAACATTTATAATTGATCAATAAAAAGTTTTGAAAATTAATAATGTTTTGATGAAAAAAATTTTTTCATTTTTATTGTTTATTATCTTAAATTTATTCTATGTCTTCTTGTGTATTTTAATATTTTCAATTATACACTTTAAAATTATTTTTTAAATATTATAGTTATTTTAACCTTAAAATTTTTGAGAAATTTCATTTTTTAAGACAATTCACTTCTTAAAAATAAAACTTAATTCTTAAAAATGAACTTTTTATTAATATTATAACATTTTAATAACTTTTTAATTTTATTATTACAGTTTTCTTAATATTGATAAGTACACAATTAATGATAATTATTTATTTTTGATTAACAACAGAATAAATATAAAATCAACTACAAAAAAACTTTCGCATTCATTATAAATTTATTTGATTAATTTTTGAAATCATATAATATGACGATTTTTAGTTATCGTGTTTTTTTAATATATTTTATTTGCGAAATCAATAAATTAAAAAAATGAAAGTGGATAATTTAAAAATAAAAAGCAAAAAATAACAAATTTTTGATTTTCATTTGTAAAAAATTAATTTATTTTGAAATAAACTTTTTTAATTTCGAAAATTTTTAAGTCAAGTTAAAAATATTTGATTTAACATTATTTATATTAACCATTAAAACAAATTTTAAGATTTCTAACTAAAGACATTAATAAGATTCAAGTAAATTTAATATAAAAATTTAACATAAATTATTGAAATTTATTCAAAAAGAAGTTTAATACATTGAACTTAATTTTGGGTATATACACACTAGTAATTTTACTTTTGTTAAAATTAGAATAATTGTTTTTATTTTATTTCAAAAAATTCTTATTTTATAAGAATTCGATTTACAATTAAAAATTATTTTTTCATTCTTCAAATATTTATTTTATGTTGTAAAATAATATTATAAGTAAAAAATTTAATGTAATAAAATTCATTAAAATAAAGGGAAAAATAGGATAGTAATAAAATTATTAAAAATGACGAAAATGATGATGAAAGATTTATTTAAAATTTCAGCTAATTTAATGACTATTTTAAGAATTATTCTAGTTTTCCTCTTATTACCTTTATTATATTCGGCGCATCAAAATGATTATGCTATAAGATGGGATTTGGATAAATCACGACAAACTTTCTCTGCAATTTTTGTTTGTTCTGCTTTAACAGATTATTTAGATGGTTATATCGCCCGAAAATTCAAACAACAAACTTTATTTGGTAAATGTTTTGATCCTATTGCAGACAAATTGTTAGTTATTATTTCGTTTCTTTATCTTCATATTTTAAGTAAAGATGGTTGTTTATTGTCGACGGAAAATGGAAATAAAAAAATATCTTTTTATGTTATGTTAATTTTGATTGTAATTATTCTTAGGGATTTTTTAATTATGGGCATGAGAATACTTATGGCTTTTGAGAAAAATGAAAAAATAGTAGCTTCTTTTTGGGGCAAAAGTAAAACTTTTTTAAATTTTATCTCTATTATTTTTTTGTTATTTGCTAAAGATGTTGAACAAGTAATAGGAAGTAACACTATTATTCATATTATTACTGTATTTTCAATGGTAAATATTATTTTAGTTATTTTATCAGCAATAGCGTATATTCGTATCAATTATCATGTAATTTCTAAAAATTTTTTTATTAAAGTAAAAAACAAAAATTAAATAATTTTTTTAAAATTTATTTTTTAATTTAATTTTTAGTAAAATGCTAGTATTTTAATTATAATTTAAAAGTTAAGAGAAAATAAGGAAAATAATTAATAGTTATGAGTAATGAAAATGATAAAAACAATTTAGAGCAAACTATTAAGGATATTGAACAACGTTTCGGCCAAGGAAGTATCATGAAGTTAAATTCCTCTAAAATTAATAAAATTCCTGCTACTTCTACTGGCTCTTTTGCTTTAGATATTGCTTTAGAAATAGGTGGTTTTCCTAAAGGTAGAATTATTGAAATTTTTGGACCAGAAAGTTCAGGAAAAACAACTTTAGCTTTACATGCGATTGCTGAAAGTCAAAAAAAAGGAAATTCTGCAGTTTTTATTGATGTCGAAAATGCTTTAGATCCTAATTATGCACGTAAAATCGGTGTTGATATAGATAATTTTTATGTTTCCCAACCCGATTCAGGTGAAAAAGCTTTAGATATAGTAGAAGCTTGTATTAAAAGTGGGAAAATAGGTTTGATAGTTATTGATTCTGTTGCTGCTTTAGCTCCTGAAGCAGAGTTAAAGGGTGAAAGTGGCGATTTATTTATGGGGTTACATGCTCGTATGATGGGAAAAGCAATGCGCAAACAATCTACCATAATATCTAAAAGTAATACTACTGTTATTTACATTAATCAGTTAAGAGAAAAAGTAGGAGTTATGTATGGCAATCCCGAAACTACTCCTGGCGGCAAAGCACTTAAATATTTTGCTTCTTTACGTTTGGATATTCGTCGTTCGGAATTTATTAAAGAAAATAATACTATCATAGGAATTAAATCTTATGTTAAAATCGTTAAATCTAAAATTTCATCTCCTTTTAAAGGGGTTTTTTTAGATATTATTTATGGCGAAGGTATTTCTAAAATAGGAGAATTATTAGATTTGGCAGTTAAATTAGATTTAATTCAAAAGAGTGGAACTTGGTATAGTTTCAAAGAAAAAAAAATAGGCCAGGGGAGAGATAAAGTTAAAGAATTTCTTTTACAAAATATTGAAATTGCACAAGATTTAGAAACAAAAGTTAAAAAACATTTTGGTTTAATTTAATTTGTTAAAAAAATGAAAGGAGAAATTTTTATGAATAAATTAAAAGTTTTTCAAGGAGCGAATTGGAATAATTTAGAAGATGAATATACACAGTATTTTTATGAACAAAATTTAAGTCAATTTTGGCGCCCAGAAGATATCAGCTTACAAAGTGATTTAAATACTTGGGATAAATTATCACCTCTAGAAAAAGAAGTTTATACTAAAAATCTTTTAATTTTAACCTTTTTAGATACTTATCAAGGAGATATCGGGATGCCAGTTATTTTACGTTCTTGTGGCGATACCGAACATCAAAAAAAAGCAACATTAAATTTTATGGGTGCAATGGAAAATGCTGTTCATGCAAAAAGTTATTCTAATATTTTTATGACTTTTTTGCAAAAAAAAGAAATAAATCATTTTTTTCATTGGGGAGAAAAGCAACCTAATCTTCAAAAAATCCTTAAAGAAATTGTTAACATTTATGAAAAATTAGAAGAAGCTATTATTGTTAATAAAGAAAAATTACAAACTAATGAATTTACGAAAGATGATTATTTTCAAGAAATTAAATGGAAAAGCATGGTTGCTTCTGTTTTTTTAGAAACTTGGTTATTTTATAGTTTTTTTTATTATGCTTTGTATTTTTATGGTCAAGGAATTTTAATGCAAGCTGGAGAAATTATTAATTTAATTATTCGGGATGAAAGTATTCATGGTGCTTATGTTGGCCGTTTGGCAAAAGAACTTTATTCCAGTTTTTCTATTGAAAAACAAAAAGATTTAGCAAAATGGTTAAATGTTTTTTTTGATACTCTTTATCAAGAACAAAAAACTTTAATTAAAGAACTTTATCAAGATTTAAATTTAACTAAAGATGTTGAAATTTTTGCTCGTTATAATGCGAACAAAGCTCTTTTCAATTTAGGTTGGGAGCAAAAATTCCCTCAAGAAAAAGTTAATCCCGTTATTGTTAATGGTCTGAATACCGAAACCAAAACAATGGATAATTTTTCCATGAAAGGCAATGGTTATCAAAAAATGAAATCTGAAAGTTTGCGTGACGAAGATTTTATTTTTTAAAAAATAATAATTCAAAAAAAAAAAAAAAAGAAAATATTTGTTAGTTTTTTAGAATATTTTCTTTTTTTTAAAATGTTTTTTTAATTTTTATTGAAAAAAATGAAAAAATTTTTTGTTAATGCAAAAAGATGGCAGGGATATCAGGATTCGAACCCGAACAAGCGGTTTTGGAGACCGTTATGCTGCCGTTAACATCATATCCCTCAATAAAATTATTTATGGTGGTACGGGTGACAGGATTTGAACCTGCACGTTATTAACGCTAGATCCTAAGTCTAGTGCGTCTACCATTCCGCCACACCCGCGGAATTTATTATCTTATTAGTTATTTATTTGTCAAATGTTAGATTGAAATTATAAAATTTTTATTTAATAAACAATTGGCAGACCCAGCTGGATTTGAACCAACGAATGACGGAGTCAAAGTCCGTTGCCTTTACCACTTGGCTATGGGCCTATACAAATCAAATTTTTATTTTATATTATATTTTCATATATTGTATATGGGGCGGTTGATGGGGATCGAACCCACGAATATCGGCTCCACAAGCCGCTGCGTTAACCATTTCGCCACAACCGCCATCTTATTATGTAAATATATTTTTTGAATTATAATAAATTTTCTAAAACACTAAGATAAAAATAAAATTAAAAAAATAATAAATATCAATATTTATTGTTGAACAATCCTTATTATACAACAATTTTTATTTATAATGAACAATAATAACTATTTTATGTTTTAAATTATTTGCGTTTTTTATTTTTTTTTAAAAAATCAGTTGCTTTCATTAAGATTTTAAAAAATGATGTAAAAGAAAAAATTAGCAATATAATATTGACTTTGCTAAAAATAATTGTTAAAATTATTTTGAACTTGTAATGAGGTAGATTGTTAGTTATTTTTTGCGTATACACTATCTGTACAAGGAAAATATATAAGTGCTTGAAAGTTTTTAATACAATAGATAAATTTTATAGATGAATTTTATATCTTAAATTTTTTAATTTAATAAAGAAATAATTTTTATTATTTTGACAAAAGGAGTCAATTAAATCTATGGTATTAAGTTTATTTGATGAAAATCAAGACTTGTTAGAAAATTTTTTTCAAGATTGGAAGAACGCTTCTTTATATAATAGTTTTCAAGTTTTAATGAAAACCGATATCAAAGAATACAATAATCGCTATGTTTTAGAAAGTGAACTTCCGGGTTTTAAGAAAGAAAATATTAAAATAAGTTTAGATAATGGTATTTTAACTGTCGAGGCTCATCCTTCGATTATTAATGATAATAAAGAAGATAATAAACAAAAAGATCCGAAAGAAAAATTTCATTATTTGAGACAAGAAAGATTAAATGGAATTATCAAAAGAAGTTTTAATTTAGGCGAAGAATATAGCATGGAAGATATTAAAGGTAGTTTGGAAAATGGTTTATTAGTTATTGAAATTAATAAAAAACAACAAAAACCTCAACCAAAACAATATTTAGAATTAAAATAATAAATTTAAAAAAAACAATTCCAAAAAAATTTTTGGAATTGTTTTTTTTGGAGTTTAGTTGATTTGTAATTTTGGATTTATATGTTTTTCTTCTTCTTTATTTAGAAGAGTTTTGATAAAAACTAAATCATTTGGATGAATATATAATGTATTGTGATCATGATCATAATAAGATTTTTTATCTATTGTATTTTTTAACATAAATAATTGAATATTTTCTATATTTTCCACTTTTTCGAAAATTTCCTTTAAATAATTAGGAATTTGATTTTTAACTGATTCTTCGATAATATCAAGAGATATTTGCTCTGCTGTTTTATCTTTTGCAATATCATCGGTTTTATTAATTTTATTGTCCTTTGAATATTGATTTTGACTTTCTTTAAAAACTTGTTTTTGTAATTGTTTTTCTAAATTACTTATTTTTTGTTCTAATAATTTATTTTCAAAATAATGTTTTTGTTCATTTAGTTCTATTTTATTCTGAAGTTTGTTTTTTATTAATTCTAAATGTAATGAGTTATATTGTTTTTGATTTTCTTCTTTTTGGGCTAATTCTATCATTTTGATTTCGATTAAAGTTAAATCTTTGTCATTTTTAGGAAAAAAAGTAGGCTGTGGTTTATTATTGATGGAAATTTGAGGAGATGATGATTCCGTTAGGGAATTATTTTTATTACTTTCGGGAAACAGCAAATCCCAAATAAATCTATAATAATTAAGTAATAATTTTCCGAATATTTTGAGTATATATATAATAATAGGACCTAAAATTAATAAAAATAAGAACATTATAACAAAATTCGTCCAATCATTATCATTATTTAATTTGATATTTTTTAATAATTCCAATGTAATTTCACATCCATTTCATATTTATAATAATAATAAAAAAACAACAAAATTAAAAAAATATTATCAATATATCATTATCTAATTTTTAAATCCTAAAAATCAAATAATTTTTTCGAAATTAAAATCATCTCAATTATTGATTATTAATTCATCTGATTACCTATAACGATACAATAATTATTTTTTTAAAAACCACCCAAACTTAAATTTTATTCTAAAATGAATTTTACAATACTATTGTAACATTTATAACATAATACGCAATACATTATAGATACAAATCATTCTGATTTCACTTATTGAAGCAAATTATTTTTTGCTATTGTATTCAAAATTGTAAAAAAATAAATATAATATTTTTGGATATAATGATTTTTGATATTTTTTTTGAAATATTAAATAAATTATATTTTTAATCCAATATTTTTGTTAATTAATATCATTATTTATAAGCGAAGCGTTTTTAGTGTTTATTATTTGAATAATTTTTAGTTTTAAAATTATTTAATTTTAATTAATTTATTCTTATAGAATGTAAATATAAATATTTTAAAATTAAAATTGTGATGTTAGGTGAATATAATTTATGATTTCAAAATTAAAACAACAATTAAATGATTTTAAAAGTTTTATTTTCAAAGGAGGAGATTTGATAAAAATAACTGTGGCTTTTATCATGGGGCAGTTATTTTCTAAAGTTACTACTTCTTTAGCTACAGACGTGCTTATGCCTCCTATTAATTGGCTTTTTATTAAACAAAATTTTGATGATTTAAAATTAAATTTAAATAATGAAGGCATTAGTATTAATTATGGTCACTTTTTACAAACATTATTTGAATTTTTATTTGTATCTTTTTTCTTATATATGCTTTTAAATGTTTTTTTAAAGAAAATATATAAAATATCAGAGCCATCGCAACCAAAAAACGATCCTCAATTGATTTCTATCCAAAATATAGAGTTGTTATCTAAAGAACAAATCGCTATATTAAAACAAATTAGTGAATTTTTGTCGCAAAATTCTATTTCAAAATGAAATTTTAATTAATTTTCAAAATAAATTTGTAATTTGGATTGTTATTTGTTTGTTGAATTTTTTATTAATTAAAATAATAAAAAGAATTTTTATTATGTTATTTTAAAATTTAAATATGTTATAATCTATGAAAATTAGAGTAAAATTGAATTAAAAGACGAAGTTTATTCGGTTAGAGTTAAGGTATTTACATTAAAAATAATTTTTCATATACTGATGTGGCGAAATTGGTAGACGCATTTGACTCAAAATCAAACAAGTTTAAAAAACTTATGTCGGTTCGAGTCCGACCATCAGTACCATTTAATATAGGTTATAATTTTGGTTTTTTTTAAAAATATAAATTTTTAATTTTTATTAGTTATATTTTTGAAAAAAATTAATAATCCTTAAGAAGAGTTTTAAAATTTTATGAGTAATAAATTAGAAGAATTTTATACATTATATAAACAATATGATCCTAATAAATGGAATTTCAAAAATGTTGTTGTTCAAATAGAAAAATCAACTTGGAATCTTTGTTTTGAATTAATCCAAATATCACCTAAAGCAAAAGAATTAAAAGATTTTATTTCACAATTAAAAAATTTTGTTTTAAAGTTTACAAATTCTTTTGCATCTGATAATAAATTAAAATTAACTCATTTTATAAATAATATTTATTTTGATATAAATAATTTTAGCGCGGAATATTTACAAAAAGTTATTGATGATATTTATCATCGGGAAAATCAAAATATAGAATTTAAGATTTTTTTAAAAAAAATAAAAATATTAAGTTTATACAATGATATTTGTCTTATTCAAATTGATTCTTTTTTCATGTATTTAATGTGTTTTCCTAATCATAAATACTGTCAAAATTTTTTGATATACTTACAACACATTTTGTTGTGCGAATACGGAATAAAGTTAAAAATTAAACTTGATAAAAGTTTACAGTTTGAAAACTCAGTATCTTTATCAAAAGAAAAAGTTGTGTTTGATTATAGAGATATAAATGATGAAGAAACATTTAAACAAAAGTTTCTCAATATTTTGGATTATATTATTCACGAAGATAAAGCAAAGATTATTTTTAATATTTTTCGCCATAGTATTTCCATAATTGATTTAAAAAACCAAATATGTGAATTTGAATTTGATACTGAACTGTTACAAATTGATAAATATTATAATGTAATTGTGAAAAAAACTCGAATGTTAGAACATATTTTAAATCGTCAATACGATTGGCCTTTAAAAATAAATATTAAAAATATAAAAAAGACAAATTATAATTCATCTGAATTTGAATTTCAAGAAATAATTCCAGAAATTACATTTAAAGATATTCCTTATGAAAATAATGAAGAATTAATAGATTTTAAAAAAAAATATCCTAAATTCAAAATTAAAGGTTATATCCAAAAACCAGAGTATATAAAAACTAAAGGTAAAAGCCTTTTGTTTTCTTTTTATTTAGTTGATCCACAAACTAAACAAGATTCTATCGCTTATCGAAAATTTGTCGATATTTCTTCCAAAGAAATTTGTTCAGTAATAAAAAAAGATTTCCACGAAGGTATTTTAATAAAAATTATTTCCACATTAGACAAATATAGTAAAAAACAAGATTTTTATTTTAATTTCGTAGGCAAAGATGAAAATTTTAATCAGGTTTACGAAATTATTGATCATATACCTTTATCAGAAAAAAGAAATGATAATTTTGTTGGTCCAAAAAGAATCGAGTTTCATGCTCATACTAAAATGTCAAATTTAAACTCTATTGTCAGTGTTAAAGATTATATTGAAACAGCATTAAGGTGGAAACACGAAGCTTTAGCTTTTACAGATTATAATGGTTTATATGCTTATCCGGAAATTAACAGATTCATTCAAAATCAAAATATTAAACCTATTTTGGGAGCGGAAGTAGACTATGTTGAGGAAAAACCTATTTTTATAACAAATCAAGATGAAAACATAAACGGCAATTTTGAAGATTTTAAACTAAAAACACATCGTTTTGTGGTTTTTGATATAGAAACGACTGGTTTTTCTAAAATACATGATCATATTATTGAAATATCTGCGGTTAAAATAGAAAACGGTGTAATTACAAAACAAATTTTTAATGAATTAATTAATCCAGGGGAAGATTTTCGATTAAATAGTCATATTTCAGAATTAACAGGTATTCAATCAGAAGATTTAATTAATAAACCTTCTATTGAAGTAGTTTTGCCTAAATTTCTAGAATTTATTAAAGATCATATTTTAGTTGCTCATAATGCAATTTTTGATATGGGGTTTTTAAAAGAAAAAATTAAAAAATTAAATTTGGATTTTGTTCAACCATTTATTATAGATACTTTACCTTTAGCACAAAAATATTTTAGTAAAGATTTGAAATATTTTTCTTTAAAAAGACTTATGAAGTTATTTAAGGTGAAGCCCATTATAGAAATAGAGGGACAACAACATCACAGAGCTTTATATGATGCAAATGCTACTGCTTTAGTATTACTAGAGATGTTTAAAAAATTAGAAGAAGGTGTTTCCGAAGACGATACAACTTTAAAAAAAATTTTATATTTTAGTGATTTAAAAGGAAAAATTGCTAATATCTATGAAAGATCTTATCGATTAAATCTTTTAGTATGTAATCAAAAAGGTTATAAAAATCTTTTCATTTTGATAAGTGAAGCGTTAACTAGTGATTTTTATAAAAAACCGCGTGTTTTAAAAAGCAAGTTAGCGAAATATAAAGAAGGTTTATTAATTGGTAGTGGAGGAGTTGAAGGAAAACTTTTTGAGGTTGCATTAAATCAAGATGATTTAGAATTAGAAAAAATTATGGAAGAATATGATTATATCGAAGTTCAACCACCCCATTCCTACAAACATATTATTTATGATTTAGGAGGGGATGATATACAAAATCAAGAAAAAATTTTAAATCAAATACAAAAAACAATCTTGAAAATTATTTATTTAGCTAAGAAAAAAAATAAAATCGTTATCGCGACAGGAGATGTATATTATTTACATCCATATGAAAAAATTTATAGAGAAATTTATATTAATGCGAAGTTAATTGGCGGTGGTTTACATCATTTGTCAAAATATAAATCGGAATATTTACCTGATAATTATTTTATGACTACTCAAGAAATGTTCGATGCATTTCATTTTATTAAAGATGAACAAGTAAAAAAAGAAATTATTATTGATAATACTCATTTATTGAATCAAAAAATAGAAAAAATTCAAATTTTTCCTCAAAAACTTTTTTGTTTACAAGATAATGCATTTGCTAAAAATTTAAAAATTCCTAGTATAAAAAAAGAAATGCAGAATTTAATCGAAAATAAAATTATTGATTTATATGGTCAAAAAGTTCATCCCATTATTCAAGATAGAATTGATAAAGAATTAACAAGTATTTTAGGCAAAATCAACGATATTGATGTTAATCAAACTATTGCGCCTATTTATTATTTAACGCATTTATTAGTAAAAAAATCTATTGAAGATAAATATCCTGTTGGTTCTCGTGGTTCTATTGGCTCTTCTTTAATTGCGAATATTTTAGAAATTACTGAAGTTAATCCGTTAAAACCTCATTATCGCTGTCCAAAATGTAAATATACAGTAGTACAAATGACTAATGAAGAAAAACAGAAAAATATAGAATATCAAAGATATATTTTTACAATTGAACAAAAATATAATAAAAAAGATCAAAATAATTATGATAATTTGATAACAGTTTTATCAGGTTATGATTTACCTGATTGTTTATGCCCTTTTTGCGTAAATATTTATTTTAAAAAAGATGGTCAAGATATCCCCTTTGAAACTTTTTTAGGCTTCGAAGGTAAAAAAACGCCAGATATTGATTTAAATTTCGCTGGTAATTATCAAAGCGAAGCTCATGATTATATTAAACATTTATTAGGAGTAGATCAAGTTTATCGAGCGGGGACTATCCAAACTGTTGCTAAGCAATATGCTTTTGGTTATGTTAAAAATTTTATTAAAGAAAAAAAATTAGAAAATCAAATTCGTTCATGTGAAATTTATAGAAGAGCTAATATTATAGAAGGAGCGAAACGTTCTACTGGACAACATCCAGGAGGAATTGTTATAGTACCTTCGGAAATTTCAATTTATGATGTTACCCCGATTCAATTTCCAGCTAATGATATTAATTCGATTTGGAAAACAACACATTTTGATTATCATTCTTTTGAAAAAAATTTGTTTAAAATGGATATTTTAGGTCATGATGATCCTATGTTGATTAAATTTTTTATGGATTATGTATTGAAACATCCGAAACAATTTACTTTTTATCGTTATCAAGATATTCCGATCGATGATAAGCGTGTTTATGAAATTTTTTCTTGCTCTTCTGTTCAACAAAAATCTAATAATAAAGATGTGATTTCTACTTTAGCTATTCCAGAATTTGGTACTAATTTTGTACAGAAAATGTTAGAAAACATTTATCAAAAAGAAAAAAAACCTTTTAATTTCGCGACTTTAGTTAAAGTTTCGGGTTTATCTCATGGTACAGATGTTTGGACCCAAAATGCTCAAGATATTATTAATCAAAAAGGTGATTTTAAAAAATATAATAAAATAATTTCTTTTCATGAAATTATTAGTTGTCGTGATGAAATAATGAGCACTTTAATACACAAAAAAATCGAACCAATAGAAGCTTTCAATATTATGGAATTTGTGCGAAAAGGTCAACAACATATTGAACTTGAAAAATGGAAAAATTTAATTTCTCCTTTGGAAGGTAAAATTGATTCTTGGTATTTAAAATCTTTAGAAAAAATTAAATATCTTTTCCCAAAAGCTCATGCGACTGCTTATGTTTTGATGGCAGTACGAATCGCTTGGTTTAAAGTACATCATCCTCTTTTATTTTATAGTGGTTATTTTTCTAAAAGAGCAGATCAATTTGATTATGATATTATGTTAAAAAAATCTCAAGAAATTCTCTCTTACATTAATATTTTAGAAAAAAAAATAACGACAAAAAGCAGTACCACGGTTAAAGAACAAAATTTAATTAATACTTTGAAAAATGCCGTTGAAATGATAAATCGTGGATTCAATTTTTTACCTATTGATTTAAATAAATCTGATGCTAATATTTTTGTTATTGATGAAAAACATAAATCTTTAAGAATGCCTTTTATTACACTTGATGGTTTAGGTCAAATTGCAGCTGAAAAAATAGTTAAAGCTCGTCAAGATAAATTATTTACTTCGAAACAAGATTTTTTAGCTAGAGTCAAAGTGAACAAAACGATTTTAAAAAAATTCGAAGAATTGAGTTTATTCAATTATTTTATTTAACTTGATATTTTTTTAGTTAAATGTATTAATATAAAGGATATTTTATATATAATTGTTAATGGAAAGATAATTTTTTGAAGTTAATGATATTTATAATTTGCAAATTATAAAAGTAAAAAGGTGAAATGTTGAATGAAAGTTATTATAATTGGTTGTACTCATTCAGGAACTGCTGCTTGTAAAACTATCATCAAAAATGATAAAAATATTAAAGTAGCTATTTATGAAAAAAATGATAATGTTTCTTTTCTTTCTTGTGGTATAGCTTTATATATCGGAGGAGTTGTTAAAGATAAAAAAGGGTTGTTTTATTCTAATGCAGAGGAATTATCTGCTATAGGAGCACAAGTACATTTAAAACATGAAGTTTTGAATATTAATTTAGATAAAAAAGAAATATTAGTACAAAATTTACAAACTAAAGAAAAATTTATAGATTATTTTGATAAATTAGTGATGTCAACTGGTTCATGGCCAATAATTCCGGAATTAGAAGGAATGAATGCAAAAAATTTATTTTTATCTAAAAATTATGAACATGCTAACGATATTATTAATTATGCAAAAAAAGTAAAAAAAATTACGATTATAGGTGCTGGTTATATAGGAGTAGAATTAGCAGAAGCATTTTCAAAACAAGGTAAAGAAGTAATTTTATTAGATATAGAACAAAGAATTATGTCTAAATATTTAGATGAAGAATTCACTTCTTTAGCGGAAAAACGTTTTAGAGAACACAATGTTAATCTAGTTTTAGGGCAAAGAGTTATAAAGTTTAAGAATGAAGATGGTTTAATTACTCACTTACAAACAGATAAAGAGACTTTTGAAACAGAAATGGTTGTTATGTGCATTAGTTTTGTTCCTAATACACAATTATTAAGCGATCGTTTGCGAATATCTTCTAATGGTGCCTTTATTGTCAATGAATTTTTACAAACTTCTCATTCGGATGTTTATGCTTGCGGCGATTGTACAAATATTTATTATAATCCAATAAAAAAATATCAATATATTCCATTAGCAACTAATGCTATAAGAATGGGGACTATCATTGGTATGAATATCACAGGTCATCAACAAAAATATTTAGGTACTCAAGGTACTAGCGGTATTAGGATTTATGATTTGAATATTTCTTCAACGGGTTTGACCGAGTATAGTGCTAAATTATTAGGAATCAAATATGATGTAGTAGTTATTAAAGATGCTAATCGCCCAGAATTCATGCCTAAGTTTGATTCTGTTATTTTAAAAATTGTTTATAATAAAGAATCTCGTTTGATTTTAGGAGGTCAAATTTTATCTAAAGTAGATTTAACTGAAAAAATGAATACTTTAAGTGTATGTATTCAAAAAAGTATGACTATGGACGAACTAGCTTTTATAGATTTTTTCTTCCATCCTTATTTCAACAAACCATGGAATTTACTGAATCTTGCAGGTTTAAAAACTATTAATTGTTAAATAAAAATATTAATTAAATTTAAATATGTTCATAGATGTAAAGATGAACATATTTTTTTTAATATTTTATATAAAAGAAGTCTAATTTTTATAAAGAAATATATAATAACTTATAAGGCCAAATTAAATTTTTGATTGGTATTTTTATTTATATATCATAATAATAAGGGGGTAAATTATTAATTAATATTTTATGTTGATAACATTTTATCATGCGAAGTTTTAAATTCTAGAGGAAATCTTCTAATAGCAGTGGAAGTTTATACTTCTTCTGGTTTTTTCGAAATAGTTATTATACTTTCAAGGGCTTCCATCGAAGAGCATAAGCAGTAAAATTAAGAAATAATGAAGCAGATTTTTTGGCAAAAGAGTTCTTAAAGCGGTTGATAATGTATCCGAAATTATCACTTCTCAATTAAAAAATATATTTTTTTGATTTGATATGCTCTAAAGCTGCAGTTAATTTATTTAAATTTAGAATTTTATGAATATATAAGGCGGCATTCAGCCTAAGCAATTAATCTATATTTCTGATTAATATCGTTAATGGTGGTGTTCACGCGTTCAATAATATTGATTTTTAAAAATTTATGATTTTACTTACTAATTTCATCAGTTTTAAAGAGAGTTTTTGTTTTGGTTTTGAATTTTTTTATCATTTAGGGGAAAATTTCAAAACAAAAAATTATTTACTACTGTAGGTGATGAAGGTAGTTATGTACCTAATTTTCATTAAAATAAGGAAGTTTTACAAATTATTGTTCAAGACTATTACTAATGTTCGTTATCAATCGGGTAAAGATATTTTTTTTAGGATTGGATATTGCTGTTTCTGAATTTTATGATAAAAAAACATATTTCTTAATTTCTGAAAATAACAAAATTTTCAACAATGAAGATTTAATTTCATATTATGACCAATTAATCACTAAACATCCAATTATTTCAATAGAAAATAGTTTAGATTAAAAAGATTAGGAAGAGTAGAAATTTTTAACAAAAAAATAGGTAATAAAGTTTAATTAGTAGGTGATGATTTATTTGTTACGAACATTAATAAATTATCTTAAGGTATTAAATATAAAGTAGTGAATACTATTTTGCTTAAATTAAAATTAAATAAAGTAACGCTTATAGAAACTTTAGCAGTTATATAATTGGTTAAAAAACATTTTTATACAACTGTTATTTCTCACAGAAGCCGAGAAACCGAAGCTATTAATGTAGCTAATTTATTAGTTGCTGTTAACGCGGGGCAAATTAAAATTGGTTTGGCATCTCGAACAGATTCAATTACTGAATATAATTAATTATTGAAAATTGAAGAAAATTAAATAATATTCCTATATTTAGGGGTGAAAAATTTTTACAATTTAGACAAATAATATCAAAGTTAATAATTAAAGTTAAGTAAGAGTTTTTGTTTTTTTAATTAATTTTTTACATTTAATTATTGTGGTTTTAATCAAGAAAATCATTAAATATTTATTATTTGTTTTATATCATTTATTAAAGATTTTCTGAATATAATTTTTTTATTATTAAGTTTTGTTTATGTTGATTGATCAAAAAAATATTTAATTACAATTTGTTTATTTAAATTAGATGTAAAAAAATCATTGAAAAATTATTTAATTTTAAATCAAATCCATTTATTTTATATCCATTTTTCTTTAAAATAAACAATTTTAACAAAGTTATAAAATATGCAAAAAAGAATGTAAATACTAAATTTGTATTTATTAGGTTTAATTTATTTATGATAAATTTATTTTTAATTTTGATTTTTTATAATTTATCTTTTAATTAGTGAAAGATTTATCATTAATTTGATTAATAATGTAATTCTATTTAAATTATTATATGTAATTTTAAATATAGGTGTTGTTTGTATTGTTTAATATTATATTTGATTATATTTTTTGTTTTAACTATAATTCCTTATTAGTAATAAATAATAATATTATGGATAAAGCGAATGATCATCTAAAAAAAAGATTTTATTAATTTATTTTATAATATATTAATTTATAAAAATTTCATAATTATAAATTTTTTAAACATCATCAAAAAAAATTACCATAATATAGTTTTTATAATTTTATTAAATTTTTTGATTTTTTTATTAAAATTTTAATTTAAATGATAATAATGCTATTTATTATTTAAATTATTTGATTATCTTTTTTCATAGTATTTTTATTGTTATTTTTTAGTTTTAAAAATAAATTTAATTTTATTTTTTTGCAAAAAGTATTAAAAGATGTTTTGTAGTAGAAATGATTTTACTTCGAATGAATTAGAATATTTATTTTTTATCGATTAAATTAAACAAGTGATTTATTTTAAAATTTTTAAAATTAACCAAATATTATTTATATGAATATGTTTTTGTTTGTCTTAAAGTGGGAATTTTTTTCTAAATAAAAAATATATGATTTAACATAAAAGATGTTCTTTTTTCAAATAATTAAAATTTGTTTTTTATGTTTTAATAAATATTAAAACGATTATTTTAAATTTTTATTTATATGGATATATTTATTTTTTTCTTAATATATTATTTTTTAGAATAATTTTTTATTTTTAATTTTTCTTTTTAAACGAATTATAAAAAAGTTTAACAAAATTAAAATATAATTCTTGCATTTAAACGACTATAATGACAAATATTTTTTTTATTGCGACAATTTAAATAAAGAATATTAAGTTTTATAAATTTTATATTATTATTTTGTTGTTTTTTTAATCAGAAGGAAAGGATATATAAGTGTTAACCTCAGATAAAAAAATCATAAAAAAAGCTCATACTAATGGTTACGCTATTGCTCAAATTAATGTACATAATTTAGAATGGATTAAAGCAGTATTAGAAACTGCGAAAGAGTTAAAATCTCCTATTATTATAGGTGTATCTGAGAATGCAGCTAAATACATGGGAGATTTACGAACTGTTGCTAAATTAGTATATGAATTGGATCGTTTTTACAATACTTCTGTTCCTATAATATTACATTTAGATCATGGTTCTTTTGATGGTATACAAACAGCTTTATCAGTTGGTTTTAATTCTGTAATGTTTAATGGTTCTCGTTATGATTTTGAAGAAAATTTAGCTAAAACGAAAGAAATTGTTAATATTTGTCATCAAAAAAATGTTTTAGTCGAAGCTGAATTGGGTATCATAGGAGGAACCGAAGATTCTACTATTATAAAAAAAGGAGAAAAAGCTAAACCTGAAGAGTGCCAAAAATTTTTAGATATTAACATTGATCTTCTATCTGCAGGAATTGGAAATTTTCATGGTCCAAATCCTAAAAAATGGGAAGGATTAGATTTTAACGTTATTCAAGATATAAGAAAATCAACTGATAATCGATTACCATTAGTTCTTCATGGAGGAAGTGAAATCCCTTCGTGGATGATTCGTAAGGCTATTTCCTTGGGTATTGTTAAAATTAATGTGAATACGGAATTTCAAATAGTTTTTGCTAAAGCAATTCGTAAATATATTGAAATGAAAAAAGATTTACAAAAACAAGGATTTGTTCCGCAAAAATTATTAACATCTGGTTTTTTAGCTATTAAAAATTTAATCAAAAAAAAAATAACTCTATTTGGTTCTATTAACAAAGCTTAAAATTTAAAACTAAATATAAAAACAATTATTAGAAAGACTTGAATTTTTTTATGACAAAACTACTTAACCAAAAAAATAAAATAGCAGTTTTAACTTCTGGGGGAGATGCACCAGGAATGAATGCTGCTTTACATACAATTATTTCTATTGGGGTTAAATATCAATATGAAGTTTATGTAGTTAAAAATGGTTATCAAGGTTTATACCAAGATCAATTTCAACAAATAAATCCTATTGATTTGCCTCGTATTCTTAATATCGCAGGAACTTTTATAGGGACATCACGTTTTCTTCCTTTTCAATATGAAGAGAATATTCGGCAAAAATGTTTCCAAAATTTAAAAAAAAGAAATATTAATTTTTTAATTGTTATAGGAGGGGATGGTTCGTATCGTGGCGCACAAATATTAACTAATTTAGGAATACCTTGTATAGGTATCCCCGCTACTATTGATAACGATATTAATGAGACAGATATAACTTTAGGTTTTAGTACAGCTGTTAATACTATTGTGACTTCCATTGAAAAATTACGTGATACTTCTATTTCTCATCGCCGTTGTACTATTGTTGAAGTAATGGGTAGAAATAAAGGAGATTTGGCTTTATATGGAGGAATAGCAACTAAAGCAGATTTGATAATTACACCTGAAAATTTCGTGGATGCAAATACTTTAATTGCTTATATTCAAAAATTTTATAAAATTAAAAATCAACATGCTATTATAGTAGTTACCGAACGTCTTTTTGATATTTATGCTTTAGCAAAAAAAATAGAAAAGGAAATCGGATTTGAAACACGTGCTCAAATTTTAGGTTATCTGCAACGTGGAGGTAATCCGACAGCTGAAGATTTATTATTAGCTATTCGTATGGGAACCTATGCTATATTATGTAGACAAAAACAAAATATGACAGGAGGTATTAGTTTGAAAGGTAATCAATTAGTTTGTATTCCTTTTGAAAAAATTTTTGATCACCAAACTAAATCTGACACTTTTTTACTAACACTTGCTAAACAAACAATGTTGTTTTAACAAAATGAATTATTTCATCAAAATAAAATTAATTTTTTGATTATTAATTCATTTTTTTTATAAATATTTTTAAGTATAAAATGATTGTAATTTTTTTTAATTATGTAAAATCAAATTTTTTTGTTAAATTATAATGGTTCTAGTTTTATCAATATAAACCATGTTATAGGTTTAAGAAGGAATAAATTTTTATTTAATTATGGATTATATTAAGCAAATACGTAAAAAAATAGGGTCGCAACCTTTATTTAGCCCAGGGGTTTCTATTATTGTTTACGAAAATAATAAATTTTTATTACAATTTAGAAAAGATTTTCAAATTTGGGGTTTACATGGTGGTTCGTTAGAATTAGGAGAAACTGCTCAACAAGCAGTACGCAGAGAATTAAAAGAAGAAACGAATTTAGATATTGTTGAAATGTATTTTTTTAATATTTATACAGGTAAAAAAACTAAAATTATTTATCCGAATGGGGATATTGTTTACGCTATAGTTATGGCTTTTGTGGTGACAAAATTCAAGGGAACATTGTGTAAACAAGAAAAAGAAATAAATGAATTAAAATGGTTTGAAGAAAAAGAAATTCCTATAAAAGACATGATGCAAATTGATCAAATGTTTTTAAAAGATTTTTTAAAAAATAAAAATAAAAAAATAAATCCAAATATAATTTAATAGTTTTAAAAATTAAAAATAAAATAGATGATTTCAGAGGAATAAAAATTTTATGCATAGATTGTTAAAATCTGATATTCAAAATAGTAAAAGAGAAATGATTATAAAAGGGAATTTATTCAAAGTTATTATTATTTTTATTTTGCCTATTGCTTTGACCAATATTGTCTTTAATGTTTTACCTAAACAGATTGATTTAATTTTTATTAATTGTCAAAAAGAAAATCATTGTAAATTAGATAATTTTTTTTTAATAGATTCTTTTGTTAAATTAATCAATTATTTTGGCAACGCTATAGCGATTGCTGGAACTATTTTAATTGGTCATGAATTAGGTAAAAATAATATTCAAAAAGCTAATAATTTTGTTAAAACAACTATTATTGCTGTTATCTCTGTTTCTTTTTTAATTGTTATGTTTTTTTTTATAATAGGTATTTTTATTAAAAATTATTTGAATAATAATAGTATATTAAATTCACGTGATTTAGAAGATTTATATTTTTATTATGTTATTTCATTAATATCTGGTTTTTTTATTTCTATTAACACAGTTTTTTTTGGATTAATTAGAATTGATAAAAAATTAAAAGTAATTTATTTATTTAATTTATTTTTTTTAATTATGAAATTTTGTTTAAATTATATTTTTTTTAATATTTTAAACAAAAATGGAAAAATTTATTATATCGGAATTGCTAGTTTATTAGCACATTTTACTCTTTTTTTATTAATTTTTGTGTTTTTTTCGATAAACAAGAAACTTAAAATTAAAGGATTAAAAAGACATTTTAAAAATTTTTTCTTGGATAAAAATTTAGATTTTAAAACTTTATTTAAAATGTTTATTCCTTTGTTGTTAGGAAAAATTATCCCTGAAAGCGGAAGAGTTTGTTTATTACGTTGTATTAAACAAAATGGATTTTATCCAGTAGGAACTCTTACAATGATTAGTTACACTGATCTCATTGTTGGTTTGGGTTTGCAATTTTGTTTTGCATTGGAGGAAGGGCAAATTTTAATTATTTCTGCAAATTTAGGAAATCGTAATGTCCAAAGAGCTTTACGAACTATTTGGTTAACTTTAATTATTAATTTTATTTTAGGTTTTTTCTTTTCTGTTTTATTATATAATTATGGTTTTAATATCTTAAATTTTTTACAAACTTTAACTAATCTGAATAATAAACTTAATAGTTCAAATTTTGATATTATCCAATTTAAAACTTTAATATTGTATGCGTGTTTGTCTGGTTTTTTTACTGTTGTGACTCAAGGCATTTTGTTAAAAAGTATGATTGCTTTTAAAAAACCTCTTGTAGATATATATTTTGGCTTTATTAGAGTTTTTATTTTACGAATTCCTTTAATTTTAATATTCAGAAAAGCTTCTTTTTCACCATGGAGTAAATCTGACACGTGGTATGGTTTTGGAGTAGCTAATTTATTAACTAATTTAATTATTTTGTTTTTTATTATTATTTATTTTTATTTTAAGTTTTATAAAAAATTGAAAAAAAATCAGTTTAAAATTTAAAAAATTGATTTTAAATTTTTCATTTCTGTTTAGTTTTGTTTTGGGATAAATAAAATTTTAAATTTAAATAAAGGTATAGTAATAAACATTTGTAAAAAAATTTTTATCTTTTTTATCATTAATTTTTTAAATATGGCTGTTGTAATATTTAATTACAATACTACTTTATTACTGTTAATAAAATTAAATTGATTATTTTGTATAAATTGAAATCTTAAATTTTAAGATATTATAATTAATTTTCGTTAGTAAAACAATTTTATTTTATTAAATATTTGATTTTTAAAAATCGGTGAAAGAGCTATAATTTATGTATGAAAAAGCAAATTTTAATAATAAAAAAACCCAATTTATAAAATATTTGTACAATTTTTTCATATTTTTCATTTTAATTTCTTTTGTTGTATGGATTATTATTTTTTTTATGAATACGAATAATGATAAAATTAATGATTTAAAAAATGAAATAAACGATTTGAAAACTATGCGAAAAAACTTACCAACAAATTATGTTAATGATGAGAACCAACAACCAGTAGATGATCGTGATTCATTTTCTAATAATGCTAAATCAACATTAGTAGATCATCAACCTGTTAATTTTATGCCGACAAATTCCGAAAAAATCGAAGAAAAATTCTTATCTTTTAAAGGTTTAATTGGTTTTAAAGATGAATTGGAAGCGATGAAAGGTTTTTTAGATTATTTACAAAATAAAACTAATTACGAAGGGATTGGGCAAGTTGAACCCCCTTTAGGGATTTTAATGTATGGTTGTCCAGGGACAGGAAAAACAACTTTAGCTCGTGCGTTAGCCAAAGAAACGAAATTACCTTTTTTTGAAGTACATAGTTCGTTATTTTCCCAAACATATAAAGGTATAGCGCCTAAAATGGTAAAAAATTTATTTGAAAATGCCCGTAAAGAAGCTAACGAAAGCAGAGGAGCGATTATTTTCTTAGATGAATGCGAAACGATATTTCGGGATTTAAAAATGTTGGAAAAATCAGATTCAGAAATCGCCAATGTCGTGAATCAATTTAAAACGGAAATGACTTCTATGGAAAATAACCCTAAAAAACCCATTTTTATCATTGGGGCAACGAATCATTTAGACCAAGTTGATGAAGCGATTAAATCCCGTTTTACTTACAATATCGAAGTTAAACCAGGTAATGAAGAGGAAAGAAAAAAAATGTTAGAATTTTTAATCAATCAACGACAAAACCCTTATAGTGAAGAAGCAAAAACCTATTTATATCAAGTTATTAACAAAGCATTAGAATATTTACCGCGAGACAAAGTTTTTTTGAAAGCGAATCGCACTTTAGAAAATCTGTTAAAAACCACTGTTTTTCAATTCGCCCAAAATAGAGGCATAGGTGTACGGCGCAGAAATGTAATCAATAAAGAAGATTTAAAACAAGCTTATCAATTGATTATTTCCCCTGATACCAGTATCTTAGACGATATCGAAAGAGAATTAAAAAAATAAAACATAAATACCCCCCTAAGTATTATTAAATAAGAATTAAAAATAAAACTGAAAATAAGTTATACACGCAATATTTTATAATGAAGTTAGTTATGTTAAAACAACTAAAATAGCAATTTTACATAAGTAAAATTTTTTATTTAGCGTTTAAATTATAAAGTGGTATAATAACGATATATTAAAATTTCAATATTTGATAATAAATTACTATTATCAGCGAGGAAATGAAATTCATGTATAAACTAAATTTTTTTACAGAATATTTAGTAACTATTTTTGTCATTTTTCTTTTTGAAATAGTAACTATTATTATGATTGGAATTTGTCAAAATTATAACGATATTAAAAAATCAAAAGAAACTTTATTTTTTCTAGAAAAAAAATTATTTGCTAAAAAAATAGAGCTGAATTCGCCAATTGTTATAGAAGATAAACAAGAAAAATTTCAAGACAAGTTATCTGATATAAATGGCTTCAAAGAGAAAAAAAAATATTCAACAAAACAATATAAAGATTTAAAAAAACAATTGAAAAAAAGTAGCTTATTTGAACTCAATTTTTCGGATTATATTACCTCAGCTGAAGGTTAAAAAGTAAAAAAGAAATAAAAAAAAGGAGTTATAAGTTAAATGATGCAAATTAAAAGAAAATTATATTTTTTACCATTATTTTTATTGAGTTTTGTAGGGGTATTATGTTTATTGAATATTAATTCAGTTATGGCTATGAATAATAATAATAATAATTTACCTGTTAATAATTTGGTTGTTAATAACACAGATGAATATAATACTTTTAGAAATTTATTATTCAGACAAAGCGAAAAAACTCAGCAAATTATCAATGCTCTTGTAAATAATGCCGAAGAGGCTGAAATTAACGCTTTATTAAATCAGCTTCAAGACATACATCAACAAATAATCACTTATCAACAAAGACAACTTGATAATCAAGAATTAATGTTAAGGAATTTAGATAATCATATTACAAAAATTCAATTAGAAAGAGAATATTTATTATTAACTCAAGAGATCATGTTAATTATTAATAATATGCCTCTTCACGCTTCAGAAGATCAAATAAATAACTTAAGAAATGTTCAAAGTAGAATTGATCAAAATCAAAGACAAATTAACATCATTATAAATCAAATACAAAATTATTCAAATCAATTAAATAATCGTACTAGAAGAAATTAAAAAAATAATTTAAAATTCTTCGAATGTTATCAAAAAAAAAGATAATGAAAAATTAGAATAAATTTGTAAAAAATAATTAATCTCGAAAAAAAGAAGAGGGTTCTTTTTCTTAAAAATTTGATCATTCTAAAAAATAAATTTAATAAATTTTTAATAAAAAAATTGTAATTTTTAAGTAGAAAATTCTAGAAATTATTTTAAAAAATAGTTTTAAAAAGATTACAAAATATTTTTTAATTATACCGTAAATCAGTAATAATATAGATATAATCGAAACTCATATAAAATTTATTATTAAAAATAATCATTATAAATATAATTTCATCAAATTACAAAAATTAATAAACAAATTTTAAAGATAAATTTATTTTTAAAAAACCAAAATTACAAGTTATTACTGCTCATTTTGAAGAAATTAAAAATTATATTTTCTCATAGCTCATAGTAAATATGAATAAAATTAAAAATCGACAAAATCAAAAGAAGTAAAAATAAAATTATTAAAAAAATTATTTTAATAAAAATTCAAATTGTTAAATGAGTAGTTATGCAAACAAATAATATCCCGAATAAATTTTATCTAGCATAGTTATTTTTTACCGAAAATGATTAAAAATATTAGAAAAAAGATATAATAATTGCAAGAAGAAGCACAATAAAAAAACTAGCTTATTTCTAATTTCATTCTCTCTACAAAATTACCTCAGCTGAGGAATAAATAGAAAAATCAAAAGGATCAAAGTGAAATGATACAATTAAAAAAACAATTATGTTTCTTGTTTTTATTTTTATTTAGTTTTGTAGGAATATTATTCTTCAGATATCATCATTCGGTTATGGCAATGAATAACGGTCATGTTAATAATGGTCATAATTTTAATAATAGTCAACCAAATCAGTCAAATTTCGAACTACAAGCTCATATTTTACAAGATATGATGGCGGATCTAGATTAGTGCAACAAATTTTTAATGCTAGAAACAATAATGCTTCTGAAGAAGTGATTAATAATCTTGTAAGGGAAAACATATTATTAAGCCAAAGAATTTCTTCACAACAAATAATTTTGCATAATGCTATGCCAAGACAACAAAATAATCCAAATAATTTTAACAATACGAGAAGAAATTAAAATAATGAAATTTCAATCAAAAATCAAGGCTCTTAATACAGAGTCTTTTTTATTTTTCTATTTATTAAAAATAGAAGAGATTGTTGTGGAATATTATAATATTAATTTTTTGATTTAGATTTTTTTCATCATAAAAAATACTAATAGGAAAATAATTATGAGAATTAATAGTTTTATTAAAATCTTTTTCCAAAAAAGAGAAAATTCATAATAATTTACACAATTTAACAAATAACATCCAGAAATAAGCTGGGGAATCAAAACAATAATGATAACAAGACAAAGGTAAACCGAACAAAAATAAAAATCCTAAACATATCAAAAAGATACTCAACAATAAAGATAAGTTGGTAGAGTTATCTTTATCAAAATAATAAATAACCCAAATTAACCCCCCCGGATATATCCACCACAAAATTCCAAATAAATCAGCAATATAATCTATTTTCCCCTAAAAAGTTTTTCGATTGTGAAATAAATATTCTTGATATATTGACGTTTTAAAGAAACTAGGCCAAGATTCACCAATAGCGATATTATCTAAATTTTTACCTTTATGAGGATTTTTATTCATTGTGTTCTGTTATATGGATAGATTATTTGCGTTTTGAGAGTAGGATTTGTATTTCTGCTCTCTATTACGAATAGGCCCCATCCAAACCGTACGAGCAAGTTTCCAAGCATACGGCTTTCCCATTTATAGTCTCTTTCGAGAACCTTTTATGTATTACTACATAATTGGCTGTTATTCAGATTTTCTGAATTTTACTCAGTAAGTTCGAAAGTTTAAAAGAAGGTTTTATTTCTTCTTTAGTTGATTGCCTTAATATCAATCTCCTTTCTTCCAAACTTAATAACCATTATAAATTTGACTCCTTCGCCCTATAGAGGTCGTTAACCTTCGTCGTGGGTGGGCCGATTTTCATTGTTATTCCAAACAACGTTTTACTCCACCGACTACTAAAAGTCTCTTTTTCCTTGCATCAATGGTCTTATTATTATTCCATTTTAAATGATGTTTAGGAATCTGAAATTTCCGACATAAATCTACCCTGATAGGGTTAGGTTCGCTTTCGTGGGTTCTAGAGGAACACTGCTGTCTTTTTCCCCATGTCAGTTCCTTAGATGCTTTACTCATCTAAGTACATTCCACGAGACTCCGAAGTTACCGCTTGAACGGTTGCTTTGGGATAATTCATAAAGTCGCAGTTTATAACTCCATGAAACCTTCGGACACCCAGTTTCATTAACTTTCTGGGAGGTTTTTTTATTACGATATTTTCCGCGATTAGGGCGTTTCAGCCTTCTCCATACCTATCATTCGTCTGGCGGTCTCTTCTTGGGTAGTTATTTCCCCTCAATCCACTTTAACAATCTGCTGTAACTCATTCTTCTTTCGTCAAATGAGCCGATTGTTTGACGTCTCAACATTATCCTAGCTGAGGCAATTGGTTATATTGCTTTCTTTATGCATGTATTTTCGCCCTTTAAAAGATTATGATGTTTTAATACGTCTATTCTTTTATTTTCCAAAAAATACATCTGCGGAGAACCCATTGCCTAACCATCTTAAATCAACAAAATAATAATTTTCATCTCTGCTATTACGGGAGCCACCATCATAATAAAATAGCTAAAATTTCTTCTTCTTTGATATACCAATGAATAGCATCATGAGCATCTGTATTATATGCTGGAATTTTATTGACAACATTATATTTGTCATCATAATATAAACAAATTATTTAATAGTATAAGAGTAGTATTCGGTGAACAATCAAGTATAGTGAAAAAAATTTTATTTTTTTGTAATTATTAATTTTGTTAACTTAATACAAAAATATAAGTTAAATTAACTTTTTTACTTTGATTCAAGATTTAAGCGAAAATAATTAAAATTGACATTACATTATTTTTCTATACAATTTAATAATGATTAGTAACGTAAATATTACAAGAAACATTTATTCAAATTAGGGAGGTGTTGTGTTGAAATTATTCATTCGAAATAAATTTATTTTATTATTTTTGTATTTAATATTATTATTTTTTAATTTGAAAATTTTTAAAATTAACGCTTTTAGTCATGATTTTAATTTTTCTAATTACGAAATAGATTATAATTCTAAACATAATTCAAATTATTGGAGACATGCAGATGGAAATGCTTTTACTTCGGAAGCAAGAGTATTTTATGAATTAACAGGTATCAAAACAGTTCCTTGTCGTACTTATCAAGAATATGCTAATAAAGCACAAATAGTTAAAAATTTCGTTGGTATAGCTTGTAATTTTGTTCCTGTTCCTGTGGCAAACAAAGTTATATCTCGTGTATTTAATCCTTTACTAAGCGAAAAATTCATAGATAGAAAAGATGATCAAATAGCCATGATAAATGATATTGTCAGATATTATATTTTAAATGATCAAGGTAAATCTTTTTTCTTTTTTGATCCTAATCAAATAGACGAAATAAAAAAGTAGATATTACTTTTTGTGATTGCGATATGTCCCCTTCTTTAATCACTAGTATTGTTGATTGGCTAAATGATTTAACAAGTTTTTTAGATTCTAATGATTTTGATAATTTGATCGAGCAATTATTATCAAAAGGTGAGTTTTCTAGTAGAGAATTAGAAGAAATCGGTATCCAAACAGTTGATTTAAATAATAAAATTATTACTAACCAAACAAAAGAAGCAGTCAAAAATTATATTAAAAAAAAAATAAATAAAAAAATAGACCGTGCTATTGCCAAACAAACTTGTAAAAAAGGAACAAAGAAAATTGTTGGTAATACGTGGGGTAAAATTTTTTTTCCTGAAGTTTTCGAAGGTATTGAAATGGCCGAAAAAAAATATGAATCAACAAGTTATATTAAACATAATATTTATTTTGATGTTGAAAATAATAATTTTGTAAAAACATTAGGTTTTGTTATTAATTTTCCTTCAAAAAATGAATTAGAACTTTATAAATTAACAAAAGATAATAATTATACATCTCAATTAGTGCAAAAAATTAATTTTTCTGATTCTACGCATATGTTAATCAACTTAGTTCAACCTAAACACGGAATAGGAATGGAACCAACTAATTTAAATATTTATTGTGGTAAGTTGAAAAAATTATGAATATATTAAAACATTTAGAAACTAATTGGGATTTTTATTTATTTTTAATTATTAATTTTGTATTAATGTTATTTATTTTATACATTGCATTAAAAACAAAATATCTTGATTTTATTATCGATCCTTCTAGTAAATTTTATAAATCTCGATTTAAAAGTAATATTAATAATCGTTTTATTCAACAACAAAAAGAGAGAAGGTTTATTAAAAAAAATATTGATAAAATTAATAAAGAAAAAAAAATCCTTTTACAAAAAACAAAAACAGATAAAATTGCTTCATATCAAAGTGTTTTTTATAAGTTTTATTTCTTGCTTATTTTGTTTCTGTTATCGGTTTTTATTTCATATTGGGTTTTTTTATATAAATTTATGTGAAAATATAAATGATAGTCGTTTATTGTTTATTTTTTATACAATGATATTTGTAACATTTTTGTTAATTGCCATTCGTTTTGTATGTTATTGTTACTTAGATGTATACTTGTTTACTAGTTTTTTTTCGCAATTGTTTTCTATATTATATTCGTTGTTATGTGGTATATATTTAGCTTTTGCTTATTTTTTAGAATTTCAATTTTTAAAACAACAAGCTTCATCTTTAGCTTATAAAATTCTAGATTATTTTATATTTTTATTTATTTTATTACCATTTGGTTTAACTTTGATAATTGTTTTTTTAGTTAGTTTTTTATATAAAAGGAATAAAATAAAAGTTAATTCTAATTTTCATATTTTATTAAAAAAAATGTATGTAATTAGTTTTTTTATTATTAGTTCTACTTACCCTTTTATATTTAAATTTTATTATTTATCAAATCATAATTTTATTTTTTTAATTATTTATTTGTTATTATTATTATTTTTTTTAATTTTCTATACTTTGTGTTGGGTAAATACCTTACATCAAATCGAATGTTTTATTGAACAAAAAATTCCTCAAAAATGTGAATGGATATTAGTTTATTTCTTATTTTACTCTTTCATAGGTATTTTTACGCAAATTTTAGATATGATTATGCATATTGTTGATTATTTATTGGCGAAAGAAAACAAAAGAAGATAATTATTTAAAATATGTTAGTTTATTAAATATTTTTTCATTTTTTTATTAAACTCTCTTTCCGTTTGACTTCCCAAGAAAAAAAGTCAAACTGTTTTTTAGTAAACAATTTGACTTTATTTTTTCGTTTTTTATTGGTTCTTTTTGGATAGGTCACAACCATTATCATTTTTCAATAATTAAAAATTTTTAAAATTATCTTGATAATAATTAAAATTTCTGAAAAATAAAAATTTATAAAAATATAAATTCACAAAGGAAATAATAAATATGAAAATTATTTTAGCTTCTTCATCTAAATTCAGAATAAATATTTTAAAAAAAATGAATTTAAATCCTGAAATAAAAATAGCTAATATCAACGAATCGGCATTTCCTCAAGAAAAACCTCAAGAATTAGCTTTAAGATTAGCAATACAAAAAGCTAAAAAAATTGTTCAAAAAGAAATGCCAGATACATTAGTGATTGCAGCAGATACAGTATCCGTTTGTAATGGAAAAATTTTACCGAAATCAACTAATGATTCATTAGTTCGTTGGTGTATGAAACAATGTTCGGGACAAATAAGAAAAGAAATTACAGCTATTTGTATTATTAAAAAACAAAAATATAATGATATTATTTTGACAGAATTAGACGAAAATTATATCTATCTAAAAAATTTTTCCGATTCAGAAATTGATTTTTATGTTAATACTAAAGAAGCTTTAAATACTTCAGGAGGCTTTTGTATTAATGGTTTAGCAGAAATTTTTGTAAATAAAATTAATGGATTACCTTCGTCAATTTCAGGTTTATCAATGTCAAAATTATATAAAATGTTAAATCAATTAGGATTTAATTTTTTAAAAAAAATATAAAAAAATCTATTTTATTTTTAAATTTCAATCAAAATTTGAAAATAAAATTATTTCAAAGAATCTAATTTACAATATTATTTAAATTTTAATATTTTTAGGGTTCAGTGTTTTATTGGTTCTTTTTAGTGGCGCACAACCTCATGGTCTTTTTCTTTTATCTAAAATACCAGTTAATAAATAAGCAAAAACTAAATTATGATAGATAGGATAGACGGGTTTTTTTAAAATGTTAGGTCTTAAATTTTTTATTTTTAAACCAGAATTAGACTCTAAAAAAGCAAAATCATTGACATAGATAAAACTAAAAAAATTTGTTTTTAAGTCTTTTTTATTTTATTAACTATTTAATTATTGTGGGTTTTTATACGCGCTGCTGATTCCTCATGTCAGTTATATTATCCGTTTTAATCGGTTAACAATTCCACGATATTCCACGGTAGCTAATTAGTTTTAGAGGATAATTTATTGAGATCAAAATACATAACCTCATAATACCTCGGAGACACCCCCCCTCAGTCTCATTAACTTATTGGATTGGCTAGATTACTTTATTTATTTTTTTATTTAACGCCCGATCTAAAACTTTCATTAATCCTAAAATTCCTTCTTGGTATAAATCACCTTTAGTTAACACTCAAGGATAATATTTAAATTGATGAACTAACTTATTGATTAAAGTAAAATACAAAAATAATAATGATTTAAAACAAAAACAAAGAATTAGCAAAAGTTGATTTAATTTTTAAAAAATCAAAAACATCTATAGTAGTGTAATTGAATCTTTGATTAAAAAATAAAAAAGATATATGTGATATATCTTTTAAAACAATTTCTTGGTTTAAACTATGTTTTGATTAAAATTAAAAAGTTAAATATGTTAAAATATCATTATATTCTAAAAATATGAAAAAAGGAAAAAGAACCTATTATTAAAATTAAAAAAATCATAAAATGTTTTTTTATCATGTTAGGGATTGCTGGTTTTTTTGTTGATTAGTTTATCGGTTTAACTGAATTGAAATGAAAATTATTAACCCCCCCTAAAGAAAAGAACCAGTTCCTATTTTACTAGAAACTAAATTTGACAACATAGAAGAATTGATATGATGATTATACAAAATGTCAAATAATTAAAGCCAAATATATTTTTGATCGGTTAAATGGATGAGCAGTGAAAACTAAAAACAGAGCAATTATTTACTGAATGAGATTTTATTAGAAACAAACCAAAAAACTTACAAAGTTATTCAAATAGTAGAGTGATCGATAGCATAGTCTTGTGCCTAATAATCTTGAATTAGATAATTTATCACTAAAAATCATGAAAAATCGCAATTAATTCATCAAAATAATTAATATAATTAGACCACCTTTACTTTCAACCTAATCCTTCATTAAATCAAAGACTAATTTCCTTTGTTCGAAAAAAAACAGCTTATTTATATTATTATGTTAGATTTAAAACACAACACAAAGGATTAAGAGTAATTACTTAATCTTAAAATACAAAGGTTTTAAATACTTTTTAACCGAAGATAAAGGCTACTCTTTGGTGAAGTTTTTGTTCATAATGCTGATTACAAATTAACCTATTTCCACCTATAATTCATCTTGTTCGTAAAAATTTATTTTTCTTCAAAGATAAGCATAACTATGATCAAGTTAAAGAATCTGAAAATAATAAAAGAACTAGTTATGAATGGCAACGAAATTATACCAACTTCCAATATATTAAAATTCAAGGAGATTAAATTAATGTTTAAATTACAAAATAAATTTAAAATAATAAATTTTTGTTTACTTATTTTTTTAGGACTATTGTTTAAAATGAATCACAATCAAGTGATGGCGATGAATAATTTAAATAATGAAAATTATATAAATAATAAAATTAATAAACTTTATTTAGAACGAAAAGAATTAGCTACTAAAATTTCATATTTTCGTATTCATCATTTAGATGATGATGTGCAATTACAAAAACAATTAAATAATTTAGATCAGAAAATGAAAAAACTTTATCAAAGAATATGTGATATTAAAAATTTAAATTATATAAATGAACAAATTTGGCATTATTCATATGAACGAAATCAAATTGCAAACAAAATTTTAAGTATTTCCTATCAAAATCCCATAATACAAGAACTTATAACAAATCATCAAACATTAATTATAAAAATTAAGAATCTAAACCAAAAATATATTAATTTACAATATAAATTAAATGAAGAAACCGAAAACTATTTTTGTTAATAAAAAAACTTCAATTTTTAACTAAAAATATCATCTTTTACACTATTACCTTGTTTGTGTTTATTTTAATTATAATTCGTTTATTATGTCATTCAATTATATCTTTTAACCGCTAAATAAAAGTATTCATCAATTGAAACAAAGAATAGTGGTGTGATTTTATCTTTATTTAACTACTAAGAAACCAAATCATCATATGGTATCTATTTAACTTGGTTAACCAAGTTAAATAATGGTCTTAATATTTTAAGTAGTGATTTCTTCGCTTATAAAAATCAATGATTAAACTTAGGTTTATTAACAATTATTTTATTATTCTTCCTCATTTATTATCTTTAATTAATTTTATTATTAAATATCTTTATCACATTTTTTGTTTTCTTTATTTTTTAAGAAAGTATCTTTTTGTTATTATTTAGAATAATTTTTAAAAAGAGTGAACCATTTCCTCAATTTTCGACAATTTTTTACTTTTTACAAATTCTTTAAGACTAACTATTAAGTTAGTCTTTTTTTCTTTTTCAATATGAGTAAAACATTACATAAAGGTATTTTGAAGTTTATTTAGAAGGAATAGGCGTAAATACACGCATAAATAAAACCATTTAACCTATATCCCCAGGAGTGGGGATAATCCTGTAGAAGTCAAAATGCTTTAATCGTGTGAAATATTGTAATTAAATAACCTCCCAGAAAGTTAGGACTGTAGGTTTCCGAATGTATTATGAGGTTATTTATTTTGATCTCATAAATTATCCTCTAAAACTAATTAGCTACCGTGGAATATCGTGGAATTGTTAACCGATTAAAACGGATAATATAACTGACATGAGGAATCAGCAGCGCGTATAAAAACCCACAATAATTAAATAGTTAATAAAATAAAAAAGACTTAAAAACAAATTTTTTTAGTTTTATCTATGTCAATGATTTTGCTTTTTTAGATTCTAATTCTGATTTAAAAATGTTAGTTTTTGCTTATTGATTAGCTGGTATTTTAGGTAAAAGAAAAAGACCCTGATGGGGTCTCTGAGAAAATTAAAAAGGTTTTTATTTTGGTAGAAATTCATTAGTTGTTTTTTCTGCAGAATTCGGTTGGTTGCTTATTTTTAAGTTCTTTTTTAATTTCTTGTTATCTCGGTAATTATAAAATTTTTGTAAAAGAGTTAAAATAATTATACATCCAGAATGACATCCAGGGGTTAATATAAGCGAAATCAATACACAAAATAAAAAAAATACGAAAATAATAAAGATGAAAGTGTAAACAAGATAAAAAATGATTTGTAACAAAGGTTGTGACCCATCCAAAAAGAACCAATAAAAAACGAAAAAATAAAGTCAAATTGTTTACTAAAAAACAGTTTGACTTTTTTCTTTGGAAGTCAAACGGAAAGAGAGTTTGATAAAAAAATGAAAAAATATTTATATGGTTTAAAACCAATTATGTATCATTTGCTAACGGAAGAAAAAAGAAAATGGAAAATGTTTTTGTTTCAGCGAAAAA